>JAITKT010000103.1 GCA_031278225.1 Deltaproteobacteria bacterium | reverse complement strand
GACGAAGGGCCAAGACGGCAATACCGAATATCGAACAAAAAGTGAAAATCGAATCGGAAATGAATTGACCGCGAATAAACACGGACAAAAACCCGCGGGCGCGGTCACCGGCGTCATCGAAGAAAAACCCCGATTCGAATGACGGCTGACGGAAGCGGCCTTTGGCGTGACGCGATCGACTCCGCGACGCTTCCCCCAAACGTCGGATCATGACGGCGATCTTTTTTCCCGACCGGGAATTTTCTTTGACGCCCCCGACGAAACCCCGGTCAGGGAAAGAATCGCGAGTGGAAACAAATGCTCACTAAATTGATTAACGGCGCGAAACAATTGTTCAGGACTTTCACCCAAAAGGATTTCACCAAAAATCCGAACGCTCCCGTCATCTCGGAAGACCAAAAGAAGGCACTCGCTCTCGGTCTCATCAACGGCGAACAGATAACCGCGTACACCGACAGCTTGACGACCGGCTTGCCGAAGGAGCGGGTGGCGGAGGGCTTGAACGAAGCATGGGATGTTTTCGACGGGGAAGACGCCTTGAGAACCATCGAATTCCTGAAAAAGGGCGGTCATCGCGTTGCCTTTGAAGCGGTCTTGCCTTTCATAAACGTAACCGACGAATCCGAACGAATCGCGCGACTCCGCGAGACGCTCGCGGAACAACGGGAGAAGATAATTTTCTCCGCGAATGACGAAGAGGATTCGCGGGAAAAATTTGACCGCGAATTGGAAAGGTTGACCGGGTTCGCGAACAATCTCATCGAATGCGTCGCCGAACCAGGCCAAGATCCTTTCGTGCCCTTTGACGAGAAGAACATCAAAAACGGAATACTCGCGTGGGACATGGGACGACTCGTCCTTGTCGCGAGATTGTGTCGCGACGCGGGCTTCATCGACGATAAGACGGCATGGGACGCCATAATCGGCGCGTACGAGACGGCGAAAGAGACATTCAACGACTGGCGCGAAGTGGCCGCTTCGTATTTGATCGGTCGCGGAACCTGGGGCGGCTACACCATGATGTTGAAGGGACCGTACACCATCGCGGAAGACGCGTTCGAGAACGACAACAGCCCATGGAAACGCCTTTCCTTCAAATAGGGCGGGGCCGGGACGTTCGAACCCGGGCGGTCGTTGTCCGTCAAACGCCCGAACCCGTCCCCGTTGTGTTCGCCCGGGTTTTCGGGCCGCGAATCCGGGACGTCCCCCTCTCTCCGCCCTTCGGGACGCCGTTCGCGGTCATCGCGTCCCAAAACCGGAAGAGCCGTCCTCCCGAACGCGAAAACGCGGGTTTTCGGGATATTTCGCGAAGGTGTCTTCGTGATGGCTTCACACCAAGTCTTCCTCGCGATTGCCGGCGTTCTCGCCGGGTCCGGCATCGTCGAAATGACAAAGGGAATTTCCCGCCGCGAGAAGCCCGCGCGCGCCGCGGCTTCCGTCATCGTCTTCATCCTCGCGTCAATCGCGAAAATCACGGGCAAAGACCGCCAATCGTTTGAAACCCCGATCGAATCCGAGTTTGGCGGTTGAACGGCAATAGAACGTTTCGTCGCTTCCCGACGGGGAACGCGAACCGCGGCGGCTTCGGTGCGCCTCTCCCCCGCCCGTTTTTCTTCGGACGCGAAAAAAGCCCCGGGCCCTTTCGGTCGGAAGGGGCACGGGGCTCGTCGGACGGTTACCCTCGTCGCGCGCGAGGGTTTTGGTTTCCCCTAATTCACCTCAAAGTGCAGCGAGGTGCCGTAGTCCTCTTTGTCGCAGACCGCCGGATCGGGGTACGGGGTTTCGTGACGGACGGTGACGAGCCATTCGCCCGGGACCAGGGGAACGAAATTGACCTTTCCGTCCTTGTCCGTGACGCTCGTGAAGGCGCTCGCGTCGGTCGATTTGGCTATTTTGTCGAACCCGGCGTATCTCGCGAAGATCCTCGCGGACGGCAGGGGCTTGCCGATCAAAAGAACGGTCAGGGGAAGAGGGGAGCCGGGCTTGATTCCGGTCGGGTCGGCCCCGGGGACAATCTCCAGAGGGAGACCGACGGGTTTCGTGACGTTCTCGCGAGCGCCCGCGTTTCCCACCGCGGTAATGCCCTTGGCGCCCTCGATGAACCTCCCGCAGCTCGTCGCGCCGGGGGTTTCGTTTCTTGGTTTCATGCTCCAGCCGTCCGGGGTCCTGGTCCAAAAGACCGGGGCCGCGTCCGCCACCATCACGTAGGCGCCGGCCTCGGCGGGACCCGCGGAGTTCCATTTGTAGTTTGGGGTCGCCGCGGTCAGGGGGATCTCGCCCCCGGGTCCCAGGAGCTTGACTTTGAAAAGACCGTATTCCTCTTCGGGAATCGCTTCCCAAGAGGGATAGTCGTGGCCGTAACCCACGATTAAAGGAAAGACTTTCCCGGCCTCGGGCTTGTCGGCCGTGACCCAGAGGTCATGGGCGGACAAGGCGCCCGACGCCATGACGAACGCGAAGACGAGCGCGAATAAAGATGATTTGCGCATGTGACGGTTTCCTCCCGTGATTTGACGCCGCGAACGCGCGCGACGTTCAGTTGGTTTTTTCTTTGTTCCTTTTTCGAAAAAGGAGAGCCAGGAGCGCGAAATTCAAGATGACGCTCAGGCCCAGGGCGGCTTCGATTCTCTTGGAAGAGACCGCTCCGCCGCTTGCCATCGTTTTTCGGGGGCGCGCGAGGGGAGCGTCCGCGACCGTCTCCCCGGCGGCGGGGGCGGGCGCGTTCGCCGGGGTTTCCGCGGCGGCCGCGGCGACGGGTTCCGCGACAGTGTCGGCCGGCACCTCTATCTCACCCTCCGCCAAGTGCCCCTGACCGTCGTTCACGCCGAACTTCCAGAATCCCGGTTCCGTCGGCCTGAAGACGAACCAGCCGGAACGGTCCGTTCTGGCTTTTTGGTACGCCACCCCGGGGTCGGAAGGGGAAAAAACGCTGATCTCGCTGTAGGCCATGGGGGTGCCGTCGGAATAGAAAAATCGAACGGCGACCGAATCGTCGGGCGGTTGTTCCTGCCAGCCCGTCCCGTGGGCGCGGGCCTCCTCCGTTGCCCCGGGCGCGGAAAGCGCGAGGAGAAAAACAAGGAGCGGAAAGAGCCTCCTTTTTTTGTTCGAAGAGACGTTCGGACGCGGTTTCGCGGCGGTCAATATCATGCTGTTGCCTCCGTCGGATGATTGCGCGCGCAAAAAAAAAGCCGACTCCCCCTTTGACGGGGTAATCAGCCTTCATGACCATTCTGTTGTTGTCGGTTCGGGTTTTCGTCGAGAAAAGCGGAGCGCCCGGGCGTTTTCGCCGGAAAAACGCCGTCCTCTTCCTGAGGGTCCGGTTCGTCGCCTTTGGCGGGCCGCGGCGGAAGTCCGGCCGCGCCTTTGGGCGGCGGGGATTTCCGGGGGTTTTTCTCTGGACGGAAAGAGCATAAACGTTTTCCGAAAAAAAAGCAAGACGCGGCTTTGGCCCTCGGGATCGGGACCCCCAAAGGTCGTCGGGAGAATCGCGGGACACCTCGGGCGCCCCGGTTCCCCCGGGGAAGGGCGGTCCCGGACAACGCGGGGAAGACGGGGAAGCCCCGGCGCGGACCGGCGGTCGTCACCGGCGGAAACGACTCCGACTCAAAACGGACTCGCGGTTTTTTTTGTTCGGATTCGAGCGCGTCGGGAAAGAAAAATTTCCGCCCTCGGCCATTCGTCGAAACGCGGGATTGGCCGAAACGATTCGCCCGTCTCGAAACGAGGCGGGAAACGCCCGTCGGTCTCGAAGAAAACTCCCCCTCGGGAAAGGAGTTTCGCGTCGGTCCCGAAACGAACCGAATCCAATCCGACGCCGGTCGCGCGAACCTCATTCGCCCGGACAAATCCCGCGCGTCGAGACATTGAAAATAACCCCCCCGGGTTTTTCTCCCACCGGCTTCCCCGGGTAAAATCCGACGCGGGCGGCGAGTCGCGCGAACCTTATCGGCGCGCGGCGCGCGGTGAAACAATCCCGCGCCGGCGAAGCGTTCCGCTGTTTCCCGGTCGCCGTGATTGAAAAACTCCCGGACGATCGGAAGAGCCCCCGAAGAATCGACGTCCTTCCCCGAACTTTTGTCCTCGCGACGGCTAACCGTTTTTTCCGCCCCGGGACCCGGGACGCGCGAACGCGCTTTCTCCCCAAAAACACGGGCCCGACTTTTGAAAAAACGGACTTTCTTTTGTCATGCTCTAAAGTATTTCAATATTAAATGACGATAAAATCATTTATGATATCATCTTTTCGTCACTTTTATCTTATCATTTTGATTGAACCCCGGTTCCGGCGAAATCGCGTTGGCGCGTTTTTTCGCTCCGCCGGACAAAGTTGGTGAAAGTTAGTGAAAATATAATCCAAATATAAGTTTTTCGAAAAATTCCGCGAGTCGATTTTCGTCGGAGCGGCTTAAATCGCGGTCCCTGGAAATCGACATTTTAGCGCGAAAATCAAAATCCGAGGGTTTCCGGGGCCCGGTATTTCATCACAAAACGACATTCCAAACCCCGGAAACCACATTCCGGGCGCGTTACTTTCTCGCGTAATTCGCGCGTCGATTCACGCGGGAGCCGCGTTCCGTTTGAATTTCATTTTTGTGTTAAAAACGCTCGAAAAAATACGCGTCGATTGACCGAAAATATCTTGCTTTCGTCAAAGATTTCCCGTAGACTTCCGATTATCCCGATTTCGCGGTTGAAAAACATTTATGTCGATGCGTCACCAAATGTTTTAAGGTCAAGTCCCGGATTCCAATCGGCCCGGACGCGTTTTTTTGGTAAAGGATGACGCCGCGACGGCCGAAAAACCCGAATCAAGACCATTTCCGCTTTTCGCTCTTTCGGACCCCAAGCATTTTGCTTTTCGTTTTCGGTGAATCGTTCATGTTTGTAATGTCCTCTCCCCTCGTTTTCGCCGGGGAGCCCGCGATGGCGGCTCCCCTTTTCGAACCCGTTCGCGCGCGTCGGTCCGACCCTCGTTTCCGCGCGATTTCGACGACAATCGCGAGTTCGAAAGCACCCTTTTTTTCAATCGCCGCGCGTTTCCGCCCGCGTCCCGCGCCCAAGGCCCGGATGCCGCGGACTTCGAATATTTCAACGTCTTTCGGTCAACCGGAGCGAAGGCCGGGGGTTTATGAACGGGACGCGGGGACGTTTGCCCGGAAGAAACCCGCCGCGAGATCCGTTTCACTCCCCAAACCCTTCGGCCGCGGGAAAATTCCGCCGCGATTTTCCCCCGACTTTCTCGCCCGCCGGTCACCTCACCCGAGAAACATTCTCCGAAATTCCATAATCCAAAGCCGAATCTCCAATTCGCCGGGCATTGTCCGACAATGTCAATCCCATGCCCGGTTTCCGATTTTTCCTTACCCTTTTTCACGAATGACCGTTCAATAACACCAAATCGCGATGGCCGAAAGACCGGCGAACCTTCCCCGGTCCGGCTTCGCGATTCGCGGGGGCGAAGAATCAACGGTTCCGCCCCGAGGAATCATCATGAACCAGCTGTGCGCTTTGTTGGCTTTGTTGGCGACAACCGCGGACGCGGGGTGCAAAGAGAGGACGATGGAGCACTACCGCCACTCCTTGAAAAACGTCTCCGACTTCATCGCCCGGAGGAAGCCGTCGTTGGATTTCGACTCGCTGGACCTCTGCGACTACATCGTCACCAAGATACTTCATTACATTTCCCCGGACTCGATATCCTTCGACCTGCGCGTCTGGAAAAGAGTCTGCGCCATTACGTTCCGCCCCGACTACCCGGGCAGGAGGTTGGACAGCTACGTCGAGGTGCTGCCCGCCGCGGAAAGGTTCAAAAACACCGTCACGGAGCCGGAATTCATCGCTCTCGCGTCCGCCGAGGAAGACAAAGCCTTCAAGAACTTTTGGCGCTTCCTTTTGAATTCCAACCTCAAAGCCCGCGAGGCCCTGAACCTGACCTGGCGGGACGTCGCGCCGGTCGAGCCGGACTCCCTGATCGTCCGGAGGGAAAACGACGGCGCGCGCCTGGTCAAAAAGCTGAACCGCGGGGTCCTGAGGTTCCTGGGAAGGCCCGAAAGACAGGGCAAGGTCTTTCGGTTCACCGGCGGGGAGGTGGCGGGGCACTTCTCGAAGCTCGTCTCGAAGGCCGGAATCGACCGCAGGCTCATCGTCTCGAACCTCCGGTACGCGAGGTACAGGTGGCTTTTTGACCGTCTGGAGAACGGGGATTCCCTGTTCGCCCGGCCGGAGTCGACGGGGGGACTGTTCGACCGCTTGCCGGACGTTCTCCCCCCGATGACCCCGTTCCGGATGACGCGGTGAGACCCGGGCCGGAGAAGGCCCCCCCCGGGTTCCGCTTCTTTCCGGTTTCGGGGGGACGGTTCCCCCGATCGAATCCCCGCGTTCCGGCGCGAACGTTCGCGAACGCACCCGAGCCGCGCGCCCTCGCGTCTTTCGCGGACCCGCTTTTCGGGCGCCGCTTCGGTTCGCCAAAACGCCTCTCGGAGAAACGACGAAATGAATTTCAAAGAATTGACCGACGATTTCGTGAACACCCGCGGACCCGGTGTCGCGACCGGGAGCCTCATCCGTTACGCGCGCCAACTCAAGGTCATCGGGGACCACTTCGGGCCCGACTCGGATCCCGGGCGAATCACCGACGAAGCCATCCGGGCTTACGCGACGAAAGAGCTCGCCAACGGCAGGAGTCCTTCGAACATCAACGTCTCTTTGTGGATCCTCGACCATTGCCTCGAGACGGCGCTGGAGAGAGGCATCATCGCCGCGAGACCCCACGTGGATTTTTTGCCCCGGCTCTCCCTCGCGGCGAAGCCCTTCAGCGTTGAGGATTTGAGCAAATTCGTCTCCGCGGAGCCCTTCGCGAGACGGGAGGATTTCTGGCTCTTCGTCGCCTGGACGGGCCTCTCCGTCAAGGACGCCGTTTCCCTCAAGTGGGAAGACTTCCGCGAGGGCGAAAGGCCTTACGCGGACATCGGAACCCAAACCAAAACCCGACGGGTTTTTCTCATTCCCCAGGCCCTGGCCTGTTTGGGCGCGAGGAGGGAGCGGGGACCCGTCTTTCCCTTCGAAAACGCGAGCCAGGTCGCGAGGTGCTTCAGGAACAACCTGAAAAAAGGGAAGGCGGGAAAGCACACCCTCCGCGAACTCGGCGTTTCCTTTCACTTTTGGGCCAAACTCCTGGGAATGCCCCTGACGGAATATTTCGATTCCCTCGAGCGCAGGACCCTCATAGCCTCTTTCGTGTGCCACGAGCTCTTCAAACTGAGCCGCGGCCGCGACCGCCGGTGACGGAGGCGGCCCCCGGGACCCCGGAACCCGCGTTCCGATTGTCCCGCGGGCAGAAAACGAACGCCCGGGAGCTTTTCGGTTGGCTCCCGGGCGTTTGTTTTCGGGAGAACGCCCCCGCGAACGAACCCGCCCGTCTTTTTCGCGCGCCGCGCAGGGAAGCCGAAAAACCCCTCGGGGCCGCGAGGGCGATCGGCGGGAGTCCGGGGGAGGATACCGGGTCGGAGGCCTTTGGGCCGGAGACGGGGAACGGAGCCCCGGAAGGATTTTTCGCGCGCTTGATTCAAGATCCGCTCGCGACCCGCTCGCGACCGCCCCGCGTCCGACCCCCGGCGTTTCGAAGGGAATTCGGTCATTGTGTTGAAACCCCGTCCGTTTGAGGGTAACCTTAAAGCCGCCTTCCGTTTCCGCCTTTTTCTCGGAGAAACCGCGGGACCTCGCGGTTTTTTTCCCCCGACGGGCCGGAAACGGAAAAACGTTTCGGAAAGCGCGTTTTTTTTGATTTTCGGGGAGTCCCATGGCCGGCTTCACGCTTCTCACCCTTCTGGACGACATTTCCACCGTCTTGGACGACGTGGCGCTCCTCACCAAGGCGGCGGCGCAAAAAACCGCCGGGGTCGTGGGGGATGACCTGGCCCTGACGACGGACCAACTGAGCGGCTTGAGGGCCTCCCGCGAGCTTCCCGTGGTCTGGGCCGTCGCCAAGGGATCCCTTCTCAACAAGCTCGTCCTCATCCCCCTGGCGCTCCTGCTTTCGGCGCTCGCTCCCTTTTTGATAACCCCGCTCCTGATGATCGGGGGGGCTTATCTGTGTCGCGAGGGGGCGGAGAAGGTCCGGGAATTCTTCTCGCGACGGTCGAAAAAGGAGAGCCCGGAGCGTTTGGAACGCGAGGCGCGAGCCCCCGAAAGCGACGCCGGCCCCGGAACCGCCATGACGGAGGAGGAAATCTCCCTCTGGGAGAAGAAAAAGATCAAGGGAGCCGTGCGCACGGACTTTGTCCTTTCGGCCGAGATCATAACCATAGCCTTGGGCACCATACCCTCGGACATCGGGTTTCCGGCCAAGGCCGGGGCCCTCGTTCTCATCGGACTCGTCATGACCGCGGGCGTGTACGGTTTCGTGGGGATTGTGGTCAAGTTGGACGACCTGGGTTATCTCCTTCTGGGAAGGGAAGGGCGCGGGGCGATTTCTTCCTTTTTCGGGAAGGTCCTCGTGGGGGCCGCTCCCCGCCTCATGCGTTTCCTGACGGTCCTGGGAACGGCGGCCATGTTTCTGGTGGGCGGCTCCATAATTTTCCACTCCGTCCCCGTCGTCGGGGAGGCGGTCGGCGGTCTCGGACGCCTCTCCGCTCCCGTTTGGGCGGTTTCGGGACTGGCCCTGGGCCTTCTTCTTCTTCCGATCGTCGGGTTTTTCGAACGTCTCGCCCGTCGCCTCCGGGGAAAGAAGGACGACAAAGCCCCGCTTCCGGATGTCCCGGGAACCCTTGAAACCCCGGAAACGCCGGCCGAAGCGGGAAACCGCGAAACCCGGCACCCGGAAGACGACGCTCCTTAGAAACGCCGGGCACCCGACCCCCCGGCCCCGGGGAAGCCCCGGGAAGTTTCGCGCCGGGGCCGGAGGGGAGCGGGGCTTCCCCCCGCGTTCCCAATCCTTCGGAAACCCGGACGGGGCGCGGCCGAGCCCCCCCGGGACTTTCATTATTTTCGAAAATGGGGTAAAAAGGTTCTCGCGGGATAAAAACAAGCTTTCACGCCGTTTTTGAGGGCCCCCGGGGCCCGGGCGCCCGCTTTCCGTTCGTCCGTCCCTCTTTTTTCGCTCCCGATCGCTCACTCCGTCCGCTCACTCCGAATGGCTCACTCCGTCCGCTCACTCCGAATGACTCACTCCGTCCGTTCACTCCAAAAATCGTAAGCTCCGAATAATTGCTTTCCGCGGTTTTCGACGGGATGCCCCTTGTTTTCCGTCGGGGGAAACGGGGACCGAAAGAAAAGAAATTCCATGGAAAACGCAAGCAAATCCGCCACCGTCGCGGAGACAAGGGCGACGACCCTGAGGGCCCTCGAGCGGGAGCGCGAAACCAACTCCCCCAGAAGGGTGAACCCTTGGATCATGGCCGCGGCTTTGACGGCCGCGATCGTCGTCATCATGTTTCTCTCCCTTTCCATGGGATACCTCTCCATACCCTTCGCGGACATTTGGAACGTCCTCGCGCGGAAGATTTTTTGGGGCGCGCCCTCGGTCTCGGAATCCCTGGTCACGGTCATATGGGACGTGCGCTTTCCGAGGCTTTTGACCTCCCTGGCCTCCGGCGCCGCCTTGGGCCTCTCGGGCGCGATTTTCCAGGGGATCCTCCTGAATCCCCTGGCCGACCCCTACACCCTGGGGGTTTCTTCGGGAGCCGCCTTCGGGGCCTCGATCATCCTGGTCCTGGCCATAGCCTTCCCGGCCCTGGGGTTTCTGTCGTCGCCCCTCATGCCCGCGGCGGGCGCTTTCGTCGCCTCGGTCCTCACCCTCGTCGCGGTCATGGCGCTCGCGGCGGACAGGGAAGGGCGCCTTCCCCCGCCGAACCTGATCCTAGCGGGCGTCATCATGTCCGCGATACTTTCGGCCGCCATTTCCTTCATCAAGTATCTGGCCGGGGACCAGGTGAGTTCCATAATCTTCTGGCTCCTCGGAAGTTTTCAGGCCCGAACCTGGACCGAGGCCGCCCTGGTCTTCTTCTTTTTCGTCCCGGCCCTGGTCATGGCCATTCCGGCCGCCATGGACCTGAACATCATGACCCTGGGCCTGAGGTCCGCCGAAACCCTGGGCGTGAACACCGGGAGGGTCAGGCTGAGGCTCCTCGTCGCCGCCTCCATAGCGGCCTCCGCGTCCGTGGCCGTGGCGGGGATCATAGGTTTCGTGGGGCTCATAGTCCCCCATCTCGTGAGGCTCCTCACCGGACCCGACCACAGGTCCCTTTTGCCCCTGTCCGCCCTGGGAGGGGCCTGTCTTCTGGCGGCCGCGGACACGGTGGTGCGCGTTTTTCTCCCGGGCGAGATCCCCGTGGGGGTCTTGACGGCCCTTTTGGCGGGGCCGGCCTTTTTGGTGATTTTCCGTCGCAAGATGAAGGACCTCGTCCATGTCTGAAACACCTTCCCCCGGGCGGAACGAAAAGACCCCGCCGGCCCCGTGGGCCGCGGTCCCCGGCGGGGAACGCGAAAAGACGACATCCCTCAAAAAGCCGGGGGACCCCGAACCCATCCTGGAGGCGAAGAACCTCACCTTCAGTCACGGAACGACGAGGGTCGTGAACGACGTGAGCCTGAAATTCTTCCCCGGGAGGCACTACGTCCTCGCCGGACCCAACGGGGCGGGGAAAAGCACGCTTTTGGACCTTCTTTCCCACTTGAAAGAGCCGGGTTCCGGCGGCATAATGGTCTTCGGCAAAAACATAAATTCCCATGGCGCCCCGGAGCTGGCGAAACTCCTCGCCCTGGCCCCCCAGAACTTCCAGTTCAATTTTTCTTTCACGGTGAGGGAAATCGTGAGCCTCGGAAGAAGACCCTACCTCGGCCGTTGGGGAAGGCTGGACGACGAGGACCGCCGGATCGTCGAAAAAGCGATTGACCTTTTGAACCTGAGAAAACTCGCGGGGAAACTCGTCACCACCCTCTCCGGGGGCGAGGCCCAGAGAGTGGTTCTCGCGAGGACCATCGCCCAGTCCACTCCCATCGTTTTGCTCGACGAGCCCACGGCCAGCTTGGACGTGGCTCAGGCCCTGGACCTGATGGCGAGGGTCAGGACCCTGACCGGGGAGGAAAACACCCTGGTCGTGACCGTCACCCACGACCTCCATCTGGCCGCCGTCTTCGCCGACGAGATGGTGTTTCTCAAGAAGGGCTCCCTCGTCGCGGCGGGCCCACTGCTCGAGACCATGACCCCCGATCTGCTCGGGGAGGTCTTCGAAGCGAAGGCCCGGGTGAGACGCGACGATTTCACGGGCGGTCTGAACATTTCCTTCAAGCACTGAAGCGCGGACCCTTGGCCCGGGGCGACGCGGTCGATTTCAAGCCCCGTTTGTTTTGTGTGTCGTCCCGGCCGCGAGCCGCCGAACCCGGCGTTTTGGCCGTCAAGCCCGACAAGCCGGGGTCCGCGAGGAATCGAGACATGGCCGGACACGGGAAATTCCCGCCGGGGTCGGTCGACCTCGGCCACCTCGTCCTCGCGGGGTTTCTTCACGAAGCCTGTCCCCGCGAAGTCGTTGACGACGTCCTCGCGAAACTCGACAAACGCGGCAAGCGCTCGAGATTGTTGCCCGCCTGGTTTATGGTTTACTTCATCATCGCTTTGGCTCTTTGGAGGGACCGTCCGCAAGAAGAAGTGTTGAGAACGCTTCGCGAATGCTTCGCGCTGATTTTCCCCGACCGCCGCGCTCCCGTTTCGCCGACGAAAAGCGCCATTTTCAGGGCTCGGCTGAGATTGGGGCCGGACGTCATGCGGGAAGCGGCGAAAAGGGTCATGAAACCCCCGGTTTTTCCCGATGCCCCCGGCGCCCGGTACAAAGGGCTGCGCTTGATGTCTCTGGGAGGCGCCTCTTTTGACGTGCCCGATTCGAAAGAAAACGCCGCTCGTTTCGGCTGTCCCGGTTCGAATCGGGGCGGGGCGGCCTCTCCCCGGTTGAGACTTCTCGGATTGGTCGAAAACGGGTCTCGCGCCATGGGCGCGGGCGAGGTCGGGCCCGGCGACCCCGGCGAGCGCGAATTGGCGTCTTTGATGATTGACGACGGAGCTTTTTCTCCCGAAATGCTGATACTCGCCGACGAAAATTTCCATGGCCCCGACCTCTGGAAGAAAGCCGATGACAGCGGGGCGAAACTCCTTTGGCGGGTCGGATCCGATTTGGTTCTTCCCGTTGAAAAAAGGCTTCCGGACAACTCGTTCTTAAGCTCGGTTCATGACGGCGGGGAAGGAGCCAAACGCGTCCCCTCGAAAGTCAGGGTGATTGACCGCGAACTCAAAGGCGAAAACAATCCGAACGCGGACAACGTTCACGGAACCATCACAAACATGTTGGATTATGAAAGCTTTCCGGCCGGGGAACTCGCCGCCTTGTGTCGCGAAAGATTGGAACCGGAGG
The DNA here is from genome assembly GCA_031278225.1 of Deltaproteobacteria bacterium. GTDB lineage: Bacteria > Desulfobacterota > Desulfarculia > Adiutricales > Adiutricaceae > JAITII01. The sequence continues at coordinate 691 of JAITKT010000103.1, read as the reverse complement.
CGCTGTTCGCCGAACTCAAAATCGTCTCGAAGGGAAGCGGCGCCGTCATTCGAAGCAAAGTGCCCGATTTGGTCTTTCAGGACATATGGGGATTAATCATGATTCACCACGCCGCGCGGCGAATGATGGCGCGGGAGGCGGGGAAAGTTCCGGGCGAGTCGGGCTTCGCTCGAGCGGTTCGCGTGACGAGACGCGAGTCGCCCCGGGTCGCGGCTTTTTCCCCGGGCGGGGAGAAAGCGGACGATTGACTCCGCGAAGACGGTGGACATCCCGCGGCGACCGCGATCGCGCGGGAGATCGACCGCTTCGGGGCTCGGGGGTAATCGCGGGCGCGTGCCCGCGGCGTTCGCCGAGAGCGCTTGTTTCGTTGTCTTTGATTTTCATCGTTTCAAAAAGAGTTCCCCGCTCCCGCGGGGACGAATTCCGACGTTTTTCGCGCGTTGTTTTCATTTTATCAAACGTCGACAAATCAAACGCAATCAAACGAAATCAAACATGGGGAGGCAAACCATGCGGGACAAAAAAAGGGAATGATTCGGTCGCGTCCGACGGGGTTTCCGGGGCCGTGAAATTTTAAGACCCAAACGGCGACGGAAACGGGCGACGGGTTCCCGGGAAATCATAATCCGACAAAAAAAGGAAACGCTTTTTCCTTTTTCGATTCAAACGCGATTCGCTCGCGGTCATCGCG
>JAITKT010000013.1 GCA_031278225.1 Deltaproteobacteria bacterium | reverse complement strand
GTCGTTTTCCCTCCCGGTTTCGCGGCCCTTTCGGATCCCCTTCGAAACGAACTTCGAAACCGGGGAATCGCGCGTTCCCATGCTCCTGTATCTTTTGAAAGTCTTGGACAACTCCTGGTCCCTCGCGGTCGTCCTTCCCGCGCTTTTGTTTCTCCGGGGGATTGACGCCCGGAAAAAGTTCGCGGGCGCTGGCCTCAAGGCGGCCGTCCTTTTGGGCGCCGTCGCGGCCCTCGTCTACGCGATCCTCAAGAGAAACACGGGTTGGGTCGTCCGGGAATGGTACGACATCGCCCTTTTGTGGCCGCTTCTCGCGGCCTTCCTCTTCTTTCTCGTCTTTCTCTTCCCGGCCTTCCGGACCCGGAAGACGAAAGACGCCGGGGACGGCGCGGGCGTCCGTCAAGCGGGGAGGGGTTATCCCCCCGACCCGGCTCCCGCGGGTCCCGGAGCGGTTCTGAGGTTCGCTTCCTTCGCGATCCTCTTTTTCCTCTCGGCCCGGGTCCTTCCGGACCTCTTCGTCTTCCCCCTGGACTTCGACGTCGGGATGGACTCCGTCTTCAACATGGAGTACCTGGGCTTTCTTTCGGGTTACCTCTTCGGGCTTTTGGCCCTGGTCCTCCTTTTCGGGGCCGTGTCTTTCCTCATCTCCGGAACCCCCCGGCGGTTTCTCCCCGCGATTCTTTTTTTGAGCGCCCTCGCTGTCTTCGGCCATCTGGCCGTGGACGCGGTTCGGATCATGTACGTCAGGGGTCTTCTTCCCAATTACCGTTTCCTCCCCAAGGTCATAATCTTTTTCATGGGGCGGGAAAACTTTTTCGTCTTTCTCCAGGTCCTCGTCTGGGCCCCGGCGGCCCTCCTCGTTCTCGCGGCGGCCGCGACGGGGAAACCCCGCGGGGAAAACCCGGCCCTGCTCCGAAAGAGCCGCCATTCGCTTCGCCTCAAGTTCCGGGCCGCGGTCTTTCTTCTTTCCGTCCTCGCCTTTTTGGTCTTTTCCGCGACTTACCTCCGGGCCCTGCAGGCGAGGGGCCCCCACATCTCGGAGCCCGAGCCCAGGACCGCGGTCGAAGGTTACGTGTTTTTGCCTTTCGAGGAGATCGGGGACGGAAACCTCCACCGCTACTCCTACGAAACCGAAGGGGGCACGATCGTCCGGTTCATAGTGGTCAAAAAGACGGCCGCGGCCTACGGGGTGGGACTGGACGCCTGCGACATCTGCGGGGAGACCGGTTATTACCAGAGGGGTGACCAGGTGATCTGCAAGCTCTGCGACGTGGTGATGAACAAGTCCACCATAGGTTTTCCCGGCGGCTGCAATCCGGTCCCCCTGGATTTCGAGATCGTGACCGGGGGCATGAGGATAGATCCGGAAAACCTGGAGCGGGAGAAGAGACGGTTTCAGTGAGCCCCGGCCGCCGCCCCCGGGCGGCGGCCGGGCTCCGGGCATCCGCGACGTCCGCGGTTTCCCGGGTTCGGGGAGCGAACGCCATGTTTTTCAAAATGGTCTTCAGGGCCTTGACCCGCAGGAAGGGCAAACACCTCATGACCGCCTTCACGGTGGGGCTGGGGGTGAGTCTCGCCACGGCCATGCTCGGGGTCATGTTCGACGTGGGGGACAAGGTGAACCGGGAGCTCAAGACCTACGGCGCCAATCTCTCCGTGATTCCCCGGGGTTCCTCCGTGGCGGGGGAAAAGTACGAGTTCGCGGACGAGGCGGACGCGGAGGGCGCGGCGGGGGAAGAGGGCGCGATCGACCGGTCGGGGCACGCGGGGCACGCGGGGCACTCCGGGCATTCCGGGCACTCCGTTCAAGACTTTCTTTCCCGGGCCCGAATTCCCGAGGACGAGCTCCACAAAATCAAGATGATCTTCTGGGCCTACAACATCGTCGACTTCGCGCCCTTTCTCTCGACGACGGTCTTCGTCGGGGACAATCCCGTGAACCTCACGGGCACCTGGTTCGACAAGCGCATGGTTCTTCCCACGGGGGACGAGGTGGAAACCGGGGTCCTGCCCCTGAAGTCCTGGTGGGAGATCCGGGGGGAAGCGGGGGACGATTCGCTCCCCCTCGGGGTGATGGCGGGGGAGACTTTGGCCCGGGAATTGTCCCTCGAGCCGGGAAGTTCCCTCGAGGTCTCGACCCCGGCGGGCGAAAAAATCAATTTGACCGTCAGGGGGATCTTCAGGAGCGGTGGCGAGGAAGACAATGAGCTCCTCTCCCCCATGAAACTCGCCCAGGACATCTCGGGCCTCGGGGGTTTGGTGGACAGGGTGGAGGTGAGCGCCCTGACCACCCCCGAAAACGACCTCGCGAGAAGGGCCGCCAAAAACCCGGGGAGCCTTTCCCGCATGGAGTGGGACACCTGGTATTGCACCGCCTACATCAGCAGCATCGCCTACCAGATCGAGGAGATCCTCCCCGGGGTGAGGGTTAAGGCGGTGATGAGGGTGGCGGAGTCCGAGGGGACCATCCTTCGGAAGACCCAGCTCATGATGCTCCTTTTGACCCTCCTCACCCTTCTGTGTTCGGCCCTGGCCATCTCCAACCTCGTCACCGCCAACATCATGGAAAGGAGCGTGGAGATAGGCCTCATGAAGGCTTTGGGCGCCACCAATCTCTCCGTCTCGCTTCTGATTCTCTCCGAGATGCTCGCCGCGGCCTTTTTGGGAGGGGCGGGGGGTTATCTCGTCGGGCTCGGGCTCGCCCGCTTCATAGGCCTCACGGTCTTCGGAACGGCCGTGGAGGTCAAGACGGTCGTCATTCCCCTGGCGGCGCTCATGGTGATCTTCGTGACCTTTCTGGGGAGCCTTCCCGCGCTCCGGGCCCTCCTCAAGCTCAAACCCACCGAGGTCCTTCACGGGAGGTGAGGTCCGCCCGGGTTTCCCGTTTTTTCTTCTTCTTTCCGTTTTCGCCGTTTCTCCGTTTCTCCGTTTCTCCTTTCGCCTTTTTTTTCTTGGTTTCGTCGTCTTTCCGGTGCCCCATGAACAAAAACCGCTCTTTTCTTTGGAGGATGCTCTTTTCCTCCCTTCTCCGCAGGCGTTCGAGGCTCCTCGTCGCGCTCTTCGGGATAGCCATCGGGGCCACGGTGCTCCTGGGCCTCGTCACCCTCTGCTACGACATCCCGAGGCAGCTCCGGGACGAGTTCAGGTCCTACGGGGCCAATCTCGTCTTCGTCAAGAGCGGGGGAACGGGGAGGATGACCATGGGGGAACTGGAAAGGGCCAGGGCCATGCTTCCCCCGGAAGAGCTCGTGGGCTTCGCGCCTTTCCGCTACGAAAGCGTCAGAAACAACATGCTCCCCTACACGGCCGCGGGGACGGATTTCGAGGCCGTCAAAAAAACCAGTCCCTACTGGAGGGTGGAGGGGCGGATGCCCGAAAGGGGTGAGATCCTCCTGGGAGCCGACGCGGCGGAGGCCACGGGTTTGGTCCCGGGTTCGGCCATGGCCCTGGACGGGAGAAACGAAAAACAGGAGCGCTACGAGAAGGAGTTCGTGGTTTCGGGCACCGTCGCGACCGGGGGCGCGGAGGACGGCTTTCTCTTCGTGAATCTCCCGGACATGGAGGAGATGACCGGGGAACCCGACAGGGCGGACCTCGCGGAGGCCTCCCTCTCCGCCGACGCGGAGAAACTGAACTTCCTTTCCCGGGCCGTGAAAAACGCCCTCCCCGGCGTGGACCCCAAGCCCGTCGCGAGGGTCACCCGCTCCGAGGAGACCGTCATGACCAAACTCACCTCCCTCGTCTACCTCGTGACCCTCGTGGTTCTGCTCCTCACCATGATCTGCGTCGCCACCACCATGATGACCGTGGTTTTGGAAAGAAGGCGGGAGATAGGCCTCAAAAAAGCCCTTGGCGCCGACAACAAACGCGTCGCGAAGGAATTTCTGGCCGAGGGCCTGGTCCTGGGGATCTTCGGGGGGCTCCTGGGCTCCTTTCTCGGGCTCCTCTTTTCGAGGATGGTCTCCGTGAGCGTTTTCGGAAGGGCTCTCGCCCCCGAGCCCGCGCTCATCCCCCTCACCGTGGCGGTGTCGGCCCTCGTGACGGTCATCGCCTGCCTCGTGCCGGTGAGAAGGGCGGTGGACGTGGAGCCGGCTTTGGTCTTGAGGGGGGAATAGGCCCCCCGGCCCCCTCCTCTCTCCCGTCTCCCCCCTCCCTCTCCCCCGTTTCCCGCGCGCGCCCTTTGTCCCGCGCCGCCCGGGGGCTTCCCCCGGGGGGCGCGGGGCTTTCCCCCCTCCCCCCGCGCGCGCCTCGCGCGCGCGGTCTTCGCCCGAACGCGGGTGGGGAAAACCCCCGACGCGGGAAACCCCGGGGGGAAAAGAACGCGACGAAACGAAACGACGAAACGACGAAACGAAGCGAAGAAAACAAGGTTCCCGAATGACCGAAAACATGATGGAAATCAGGGATGTTTCCAAGATATACGGCCCTTTGAGGGCTCTCAAAAACATAAGCCTGGACGTCCCCCCGGGCCAATGGCTGGCCGTCATGGGGTCCTCCGGATCCGGCAAAACCACCCTCATGAACATCATGGGTTGTCTCGACACCCCCAGCCTGGGGGAGGTGACGCTGGACGGGGTGAGGCTCGCCAAACTCTCCCCGGGGGAACTCACCGCCATCAGAAGGGAGGCCATAGGCCTCATCTTCCAACAGTTCCATCTCATCGGTTATCTCACGGCCCTGGAAAACGTCATGGTGGCCCAGTTCTACCACAGCATGGTGGACGAGGCCGAGGCCTTCGACGCCCTTAAAAAGGTGGGTCTGGGGGACAGGGCCAAACACCTCCCCCGGCAACTCTCCGGGGGGGAGCAGCAGAGGGTCTGCATAGCCAGAGCCCTCATCAACCACCCCAAACTCATACTCGCCGACGAGCCCACCGGAAACTTAGACGAAACCAACGAGGGGACCGTGATGGAGATCCTCCACGACCTCCACGACGCCGGCTCCACCATAGTCCTCGTCACCCACGCCCCGGAGGTCGCCTCCCACGCCGAAAGAATCATAGTCCTCGAGCACGGGAGACTCGTTTCGGACAACGCCGGAAAGAACGGTCCCCCGCCCGCGGACCCGGCCAAAAGCCCCGGGGCGGCCCCCGCCAACGAAGCCGTCGGCGAAGCCTCCGACGACGGCGCGGCCATCGGCGATGACGCCGCCGTCAAAGCCGCCAACGCCGCCTCTGACCCCGGGGGACTCAACCCGACAAAATGACGCCCCGGGCCCCCGCCCGGAACCCGGTCCCCCGGAATCCCCGGGGACACGCGATCCCGGCGAAAAGCCCCGGGGCGGACCCCGGCAATGACGCCGCCAACGAAGCCCCCGACAACGGCGCGCGCCCGGGGAGGTCAACCCGACAAAATGACGCCCCGGGCCCAAGTCCGAACTCGTGTCCCCGGGAAACCCCGGGGACCCGGGTCCCCGACCGACGCGCGGCCCCGAGCGGCCCGGCGGACCCCCGCCCCCACCCCGTGCTCCGGGGCGTCTTCCGGGGGAATCCCGGAGGCTCGCCGGGTCTCCCCGTCGGTCCGAAAAAAAACCCGTCCCGAAAAAACACGGCCCCGCGAAATATCGCGCGAAACCCCGTTTTGACGGGCGCGGATTCGTCCGCGTCCGTTCTTGTTTCCGGGGAAAAAACGAGTCCCGGCGCGGCTTTCGGGGGGGCAACAAAGTCCTTTTCTCCGTTTTTTTGAGGGGGTCATCCGGGGTATACTTGGGCCTCGGACGACATTAGTTCCAAAAAAAAGAGATTGTTTTTTATGTTTCACAATCGCCGCGAAGCGGATCGGGAGCATCGGAAAATGGAGAAGGACGACATCAGGAAAAACGCGAAGCTTTTCACTCCCACGGGGGAGGGGATTAGTGGTGGAGGGCGCGATTGAGGGTGCGGAGGATGGTGTAGAGGCGGTATTTTAGGGGGTGGAGGGGGAGATCCCATGTGCCTAGGTAGGTGAGGGGGTGGCCGCCGAAGGA
>JAITKT010000005.1 GCA_031278225.1 Deltaproteobacteria bacterium | reverse complement strand
TGTCGAGCATGCGGGTGGAGCCCTCGCGGCAGGGAGTGCACTTACCGCAGCTCTCGTCCCTCGTGAAGGAGAGGAAGAAGCGGGCCAGGTCCACCATGCAGGTGTCCTCGTCGACGACGACGAGTCCGCCGGAACCCATCATGGCCCCGGCCTCGATGAGGGAATCGTAGTCCACGGGCCGGTCTATCATGCTCTCCGGGAGACATCCGCCGGAGGGGCCGCCGATCTGGACGGCCTTGAACTTCTTGTCGTTCTGGATGCCGCCGCCGATGTTGAAGATGATCTCCCTCATGGTGATGCCCATGGGGACCTCGGCCAAACCCGTGTTCCTGACCTTCCCGGTCAGGGCGAAGACCTTGGTTCCCTTGGAGCCCTTGGTGCCGTAGGAGGCGTACCAGGCCCCGCCGTTCCGGATGATCCCGGGGATGTTGGCCCAGGTCTCGACGTTGTTGTTGTTGGTGGGTTTGCCCCAGAGACCGGAGATGGCCGGGAAGGGCGGACGGGAGGTGGGCATGCCGCGTTTCCCCTCTATCGAGTGGATCAGGGCCGTCTCCTCGCCGCAGACGAAGGCTCCCGCGCCTTCCTTGATGTGGAGGTGGAAACTCCAGCCGGAGTTCAGGATGTTGTCGCCGAGGAGGCCCAGGGTCTCGGCCTGGGCTATGGCGTTCCTGAGCCTGCGGATGGCCAGGGGATACTCCGCGCGGCAGTAGATGTAACCCTCGTCGGCCCCGATGGTGAGACCGCCGATGATCATGCCCTCCACGAGCCTGTGGGGGTCGCCCTCCATCAGGGAGCGGTCCATGAAGGCCCCGGGGTCGCCCTCGTCGGCGTTGCAGATGATGTACTTCTTGTCGCCCGGGGCGTTGCGGCAGAGCTCCCACTTGCGTCCCGTGGGGAAACCGCCGCCCCCCCGGCCCCTCAAGCCGGAGATCTTGACCTCCTCCAAAAGCGCCTCCGTGTTGTTTTTCATGGAGAGGGCTTTGGCGAGGCCCTTGTAGCCGTCGTTCGCGATGTACTCCATCACGCTTTCCGGGTTTATCTGGCCGCAGTTGGTGAGGAGGATGCGCTGCTGCTTGGAGTAGAACTCGATTTCCTTGTAGTGGACCACGGGCTGGAGGGATTCCCGGTCGTGGTAGAGGAGCCTCTCCACGGGTTTTCCGTTCTTGAGCGTCTCCTCGACGATCTCGGGGATGTCCTCGGGCTTGAGGTGCACGTAATAGACGTCGTTGGGGTAAACCACGATCAGGGGACCCATTTCGCAGAAGCCGTGACAGCCTATGACCACGACCTTCACCCGGTCGGCGAGGTTTTTCTGGGCGAGGTCCTTTTCGAAGGCTTCGACTATCTTTCTGGAACCCGAGGAGGTGCAGCCCGTGTCGCAACAAACCATGACGTGGTGGGTGACCCCCCCGAGGGGCGGGGCGTGGGGATCCTTCCTCAAAGCCATTTCGGGGAGGATCTTGTTCTTCAATATGTCCAGCTCTTCGGCGGAGGAGAGCCTCTTGAGGTTTTCGTTTTGAGTCATGTCTTTCGGGTCCTCCGGGTCAGTTGGGGTAGGAGTCGAGTATCTTGGGGATGCGGTCGGGCCTCAGGCGTCCGTGGGCGTCGGTGTCGATCATCATGACCGGCGCGAGGCTGCAGGCCCCTATGCAGGCGACCGTTTCCAGGGTGAACTTGAGGTCCTCCGTGGTTCCCCCGGGGGAGATGCCCAGGGTGGTCTTCAGGGACTCCAGGATGCGCGCGGAATTGCGGACGTGGCAGGCCGTGCCCTGGCAGGAGCGGATGACGTGCCTGCCCCTGGGCACGAGACGGAACTGGGCGTAAAACGTGACGACCCCGTAGATTTGGCTTATGGGAACGGCCAGTCGCTTGGCGATGGCTTCGATGGCCTTGTAGGGCAGGAAGCCGTAGGCGTCCTGGCAGGCCTGAAGGACCGGAATGAGCGACCCCTTGGCCATGTCCGCGTACTTCGCGAAAATGGGCTCGAGTTTTGTCAGGTCCGTGTCCTGAGCGAAAGGTGAGTTGCTGCCCATGAATGGGTACTCCTTGACTTGTTGTTTTTTGGGATTCGGGGACTTTCGTCCCGGCGGAAGCCTTCGGGTGGCCGCGGGGGCCCCGGGGCGGATGACTTGGAAAAGGGGAGGTTTGGCCCTTGTGACGGGGAACGCGTCTCGGCTTCGTCTCGGGCTCGTTTCGGGCGCGTCCGGAAACGCGACGAATCGAGACGCCTTCTTCGGGGAGGGGGCGGGGGAGTGAGCCGCCAACGGGGGCTCGTCGTTTGAAGCATTCAAGCACAAAAAATTTCTTTTGTCAAATTTTCGGTTTACAAAACTCAAATAACGGATTTATCAGAAAAGACGCGGACTTGAAAGTAAAATATCGCGGAAACCCTTGTGTTTCGAGGTTTCGCGGCCTTTTTCCCGCTTTTCCCCGAATCCGGCCGCGAGTGAGTTTTTTCGCGTAAGTGCCCGAAATGACCGAATGTTTTTCGGGGAGCGCCCCGCGTCCGTCGCGTTTCCCGGGGGCCGGAAAATAAGCGAAATCGCGACGAAATAAGCGAAGTCGCGAGGATTTGACGCAAAGGTAATATTTTGACAAAACCGAAACCGTATGATGCCGAAATATCCGAATGTTTTTCCGGGGATCCGGTTTTTCCCGAAATCCCCCATATCAAAAAACAACGAATCATGAATCATATTGAAATATTATGGGCGATGATGTCGCGACATCGTTCATCATATTCCTTTATGACTTAATAAAAGTATCTGGATAAGTGGCCGACGAAGGCTTTAAATATTGACAAAAAAACGACCGTTTCACGGCTTTCGCGGGATTTCCCGAAACCCCCGCGGGAACTTTCGGATCGCGCCCCGGAACCGGGCGAAAGTCCGGGTTTTACCCGGCGGGGGCCCGGGGGCGTTCGCGGGGGTTTCGGGCGGCGGGCCCGGCCGAACGCGGCCCCGCCGGTTTTGTTTGACGAAGCCCGGGGTGACGGGGGGGTTCGGACGCCCCTTCGGGGCGGCGGGGGAAAGGGGGATTCGAAGGGAAGGGTTTCGGGAGGTTTCCCCGGATCTTTCGATTAATTCCGATTCGCGTCCGAGATTGCGCGTGTCCGAGGCCGATGAGTTAAGCTTTTTAACGCTTCTTCGTTCCTCTTCGGTTCTTTTCGGTCCTTTTCGACACCGCGCCATGGCCATCAAAGAACCGATTGGCGACGCAATCTCCGCGCGCATTGTTCCGCGGCCTCCCGGCGGGGTTAAGTTCGGGCGAACGCGGAGGCGGGACGATTAAAGACAAGTCATCGGGAATCACGAGATCTTTTGATTCATGGCCGGAAGCCCCGTCCGCGACCATGACGACAAACTCATCCCCATGAGCCGGACTGACTTGTTTCAAAAAATTTTGACGCGTTTTCGGTCTTCATGCCGGGAACAATCATGCAATCCAACCGTCCGGTCTTTGGGGCCATCGTTCCGAAAACATGCTCGTATTCCCCGATTAAGGCCGACTTCGCGATTGGCCTCATCGGGGACGTTGCCCGGGAACCCCGGGAACCCTTTGAATCGGAAAGCCTTTCGAACCCGGCTTCATCTCGGAAAGCGACCAAAGCGGGAAGAGCCTCGCGGTTTTTTAAACAAGCTCGCGCCAATTGAATTTTGAGCGTTTTTTTTCGAATTTCCCCCGTTCTTTCGCGTCGGCCCCGGGATGACGGGCGTCCGGTTTTGCCTTTCTCCGTCCGTCGCGTTTGAGAATCCGTGTATGGTGGACGGCCGTGCTTTTTTGCCCGTTTTGACCATAAAGGCCTCATGAAGTTCCGGAACGGCGAGAATCGCGCCTTCCGGCGTTTTTTCCGCGAAGTCGTCAAGGAAAGCGGACTCTTCGTCCGGGGTCAACCGGGATGACCCGCGGCCTCCCCGCTCTCCGACGGGACGTTTCCGCGGCTCGGAGACTTTCCCGATGGCGTCAAAGACCGTCCTCACTCCCATTTTCAACGCGTTGTCCGTCTCGGAGGCATCGCGTCCGCCATCCGCGGCCAAAACCGCCACCATGTTCCTCCCGAACTCCCCGGCGTCCGACATGTCGGTTATTCGAGCTTTCCGCGGATT
>JAITKT010000483.1 GCA_031278225.1 Deltaproteobacteria bacterium | reverse complement strand
TTTCCCCCCGCCGATGACGGCATTTGTCTCAAACTCATTCGTCAATGGCCGTCCCGTTCGATTCCGTCGCCCGGACCACCGGGGACTCGTCACCTCTCGCCCGACCGGGCGCCCCTTCCGCCGGACCGCCAATATGGGCTTCGTCCGCGCCAACGGTCCCGAAACGGTCCCGACAGGTGTTTCCCGCCCCGAACGGACCATGGCCCGTCCCGGCTTCCGGGGATTGTTTCCGCGGGAAGAGCCTCGCGGTTTTTCCAACAAGCTCGCGCCAATTGAATTCCGAGCGTTGTTTTTTTCGAATTTCTCCCGTTCTTTCATGCGGGCCTCGGGATGACGGACGTCCGGTTTTACCTTTCCTTATCCATTGCGTTTGAGCAATCCGTATATGGTGGCCGGCCGCGCTTTTTTGCCCGTTTTGACCATAAAGGCCCCATGAAGTTCCGGAACGGCGAGAATCGCGCCTTCCGGCGCTTTTTCCGGGAAGTCGTCAAGGAACGCGGACTCTTCATCCGGGGTCAAACGGGATGACCCGCGGCCTCCCCGCTCTCCGACGGGACGTTTCCGCGGCTCGGGAGACTTTCCCGATGGCGTCAAAGACCGTCCTCACTCCCGCTTTCGACACATCGGCCGTCTCCCGTCTCGGAGGCATCGTGTCCGCCGTCCGCGACCAAAACCGCAATCATGTTCCTCCCGAACTCCGCGGCATCCGACATGTCGGTTATTCGAGCTTTCCGCGGATTAATGAGCGAAGCGCGCGATTTCAAGCCGCGCCCGAAAGCGGGCCTTGACATGCCCTTGAATTTCCGGTAAAGTCATCGGATATTTTTTCATGAATATCAAATTGCTTCCGACGGGCCGAATTCACAAATGTTTTTTTCGTTGAAAACGAAGAAACGACGCGCGTAAAATCATGTCGGAGCCGTTTATGACCGAATGACGCGCGATGAGTCAACACATGGTCATCACGGAACGGAAAAAGATAAATTGTCAAAAGACGGAAAGGATGCTTTGATGCCGGAGGAATCGAATTTGGATGAACTGACCGCGAAAGCCGATGAAGGCGACCTTGAAGCCCTGTTCAAATTGGGAAACATGTGTTTGACCGGAGAGGGAGCGGTCCCCGATCCCGCGGAAGCGGCGAAGTTGTTCCGAAAAGCGGCCGAAAAGGGACATCCCGATTCGCAAAATGAATTGGCGAAATTATGTTTGGAAGGAATGGGAACGCCCAAAGACTCAAACGAGGCTTTCCTGTGGTTCCGAAAGGCCGCGCTTCAAGGCTTCGCCAAATCTCAGTTTAATTTGGCCATGCGTTATCTGTACGGAGACGGTGCGCCGCGAAATTCCCAAGAAGCCGCGGAGTGGTTACGTAAAGCCGGCGACCAAGGCGTTTCCCATGCCTGGTATTGTTTGGGATTTATGAATTTCGAAGGCCGGGGAATCCCCAAAGATCCGGAAAAGGGGGCGAAATTCATTCGGAAAGCCGCGGAAAACGGAATTCCCGAAGCCCAGCTTTATTTGGGAGACATATCGCTGAGAGGGGAAGGAATACCCGAAAACCTCGACGAGGCGCTTTCATGGACTCTGAAAGCCGCGGAAAACGGATACGCCAAGGCTCAGTATTATTTGGCGACAATATATCAATTCGACCGTGACGGAATGCCTCCGAACCTCAAAGAGTCGTTGAAGTGGTTCGAGAAAGCCACTCAAGGCGGAGAAATCGACGCCATTTTGGCTTTGGGCGACATGCTTGAATTCGACGAAGAGGGAATGCCCCAAAACAATGTCGAAGCGGCCTCATGGATCCGCCTGGCCGCGGAACGAGGTAACGTCAATGCCCGGTTAATCATGGGTCTCAGGGCCGAAAACGGCAAGGGAATGCCCGCGAATCTTGAAGAAGCGGCCTCCTGGTACCGAAAGGCCGCGGACCAAGGCGAAATCTGGGCCCGTTTGAAATTGGGTCTTATGTTGAAAGATGGCGCGGGAATTCCGAAAAACCTCAAAGAGGCGGTCCTTTGGATAAAAAAAGCCGCGATTCAAAGCATCGACGCGAGTCTTCCGGAAAAAAAGGGTATTCCGGAAAAAAATGGTCTTCCGGGAAAAAAGGGTCTTCCCGAAATTCTCTTCGGCCCGGATGAGGAAGAGCCCGAAGACAAGGACCAAGTTGACTCGGAAGAAACTCATGACACGCGATTCGCGGCGTCCGAGAAATTCGCGAAGTCAATGCGAAAAGCCGCCGAACGGGGAGATGCCGCGGCGCAGCAAACCTTGGGTTCTCTCTGCTACCATGGAGTGGGGACGCCGCGCGACCTCGAAGAGGCGGCCTCATGGTTCCGAAAAGCCGCGGACCAAGGCAACTCCGGAGCCCGGTTCAACTTGGGTTTCATGGCCGAAAACGGCAAGGGAATGCCCGTGAATCTTGAAGAAGCGGCCTCTTGGTACCGAAAGGCCGCGGAGCAAGGCGAAGTCTTGGCCCGGTTAAAATTGGGCATTATGTTGCATGATGGCAAGGGAATTCCGAAAAACCTCAAAGAGGCGCTCCTTTGGATAAAAAAAGCCGCGGACCAAGGTAACGCCGGGGCAAAGATGTCTTTGACAATGATGAGTTTCTTAAGCGACGGGGAAGATGAAACGCCTCAAGACAAAGACGGGTTTTTTCTGGGAAGTCTCTTCGACTCGGATGAGGAAGAGGACTCGGATGAGGAAGAGGACTGGGATGAGGAAGAGGACTCGGATGAGGAAGAGTACCGGGATGAGTAAGAGGACCGGGATGAGGAAGAGGACCGGGATGACGAAGAGGACCGGGATGAGTGAGAGCCCGAAGATTGGCGTCAAGATGACTCGGAAGAAATTTATCGCACGGGATTCGCGCCGTCCGACAACGTCCGGGATTTTCCCGGGTTAACGCGAAAAACCCCGGGACGGGGAGTCGCCGGGGCGCGGGAAACCCGGGGTTCTCTTCCGCCGCGGTGGCCCGGGAACGCCTCGCGACCTCGAAAAGGCGGCCTTGTGGTTTTACAAGCCGCGGACCAAGGCAACCCGGATGCCGCGCGCGAATCAAACGGACGCCGCGCGTCATGGCGCTTTCCCCCGCGGGGTTCCCGGGGGATTCTTTCTCCCGACGGACGGCGCCATCCGATTCCCCGAAGGTCCTTCCGGTCGGGAACCCTTTTCGAAGGGAAACGGGAAACCTCGCGAAACGAACCCCTCGCGCCCGAGTTCGTCGGAAACGATGACGCCGGACGCGGAAAACCCGAAGGAGGCGACGGGGAGAGACGACGAGCCCCCGCGTTCCGGGACGTCAGCCGCCCGAAACCCCGTTCAAGGGGATTTCAAGCGGGTTTTTCGACCTTTTCGGAAACCGGCCCGACCCCGGGACCGCCCGACGATTCCCGAGGGCGATTCCCCCCCCGGCGACGACGGGGAGGGAGAGGGGGGAGCGCCAAAGGGGGCGCGGCCCGGCGACCCGACTTTCCCCTTCCGGCTTGCCTTTTCCCGACATTTCGCGTATCTTGACTCACGGACCTTGTCTCTCGGATTTTGACCCCCGGACCCGGACGCGGTCGTTTCCCGATCGCTTACCGATTTTCGCTTGGCTTTTCCCGGTTTTTTTGGGCATTTTCGGGTCTTTTTCCTTTTCGCGGGAACCCTTTGAGCCCGGCGCGGCGCGGCCGGCTTTTTTTTCCGCGGCGGCGACGGGGTCTTCCCCCGGCGGCCCCCCTCGCTTTTCCCGACGGAAACGATCGCGGGCGCGACCCAAACGGACGTTTTTTGGTCAAACCATGAATTTCAAGTACAAAAACGATCTCATGAACGGGCCCGTCAGACCGGGGACCGCGATATTCCTCTTCGAGGGGGACGGGCTTCCGGAAAAAAGACCGGAGCTCTCCTCCTTCAGGAGATGTTTCGGGACGCTTCTGGAGTCCGGGACCTACGCGGGCAGGCATCTCGAGACAGTGACCCTTTATTTTCCCGTGGACGACACCTTTCTGGTTCTGGTGGGGTTGGGGAAACGGGAGGAGCTGACCGAGGCGAGGCTGATGGAAGCGGCGGCCAAGGGCGCCTCCGCGCTGGTGGACCTGGAGCTGAAGGAGGGATATCTCTGCCTTCCGCCCCCGGAACCCCACGGGAATCACACCAAGCTCCTGGGGCTCATGGTCATGGGGGCGAGGCTGGGGACCACCAAGCAGAAGAATTTCAAGAGCGATTCCGACGAGAGGTCCACCCTTTTAAAGACCAAGACCCTCCATTTCCAGTTTTTGGGGTCCAAGGACCCCCTGGAAAAGCCCCAGAACATCATAAACCGGGCGGACATCATGGCCCTGGCCCAGCTGGACGCCAGGTACCTCACGGACATGCCCCCCAACCTCATGTATCCCGAGACCTTCGCGAACGAGGCCAAGAGACTGGCCTTGAGAAACAAGCTCAGGATCTCGGTCTGGGACCACGACAAGCTCTACCGGGAGGGGGCCGGGGGCATTCTCGCCGTCGGGGGAGGGAGCTCGCACCCCCCGGCTTTGGTGATAATGGAGTACGACGGGAAACCCGACTCCCTCACCCCGCCCGTGGCCATAGTGGGGAAGGGAGTGACCTTCGATTCCGGGGGACTGGATTTGAAACCCGCGGACTCCATGCTCCACATGAAAACCGACATGGCCGGGGCGGCCGCGGTCCTGGCCATCCTCCAGGCCGTGGCGGAGCTCTCCCTGAGGCAGAAGGTTTTGGGGGTGATCCCCTTGGCGGAAAACCTGACCGGAAGCGGTGCCTACCGGCCCGGCGACGTGATCAAGATGAACTCCGGGCAAACCGTGGAGATCGTGAACACCGACGCCGAGGGAAGGCTTCTTTTGGCCGACGGCCTCACCGTCGCGCAAAAGTACAAGCCCTCCTGCCTCATCGACCTGGCCACCCTGACCGGGGCCTGCCAGGTGGCCTTGGGAAGCAAATGCGCGGGGATCTTCTCCACGGACCGGGATTTGAAAAACCTCGTCGTCGACAACGGCTCCTCCATGGGCGAGATGTTTTGGGAGCTCCCCCTCATTCCCGATTACGAGGAAGAGATCCGCAGCAAGATGGCCGATTTCAAGCAGGCCGGCTCCAGATCCGGGGGCGCCATAAACGCCGCCCTCTTCCTCAAGAAGTTCGTGCGCCCGCCCCTCCCCTGGGTCCATTTGGACATCTGCGGACCCGCCCGGAACGCCAGGAACACCCCCCTCGCTCCGGAAGGGGCCACCGGCTTCGGGGTGAGGACCCTTTTGAACCTTTTGACCGGGATGTCCCTGAGGACTTGAAGCCCGTCCCCGGCACGAGATCTTTCGACCGGCGATTCGGACGCGGGAGCCGCGACCGGCCCGCCGGTCTTTTTTCTTCGCGAAACCGTTTTTTTGACGTTTTTTCCGGGCCCCTTTTTTTTGACGCCCCGAGACGCGCCAAAATTCCCGAATCCCCAAGGCGTTTCCCGACCTTTCGTTCGCGAGCGTGGGTTTGACGCCGAAGACCGCGGCCGCCGAACGCCGCCGCCGCGCGCGGCCGAACGACGCCGCGGGAATCCCGAAAAAAACCGGTCTCCCGAAATCAGCGCTTCGGGCCGCGGGAAAAACCTCCCCGGTTTTCCGGGTGACTTTTGTTTTCGGCTCCGGGAATTCCCCCGCTCTCTTCCTTCCTCCGCCTTTCGCCGCCTTCCGCCGCCTTCCGCTCTTTTCCGCTTCCGCCCGCCGCACCGCGGTTTTCCGGCTTTCCGACGGGCTTTTCCGGTCCCGGGGACGCCCGCGGGGCTCTTTTTTTTCTTAAGGCCCCAAGGGGTCCCCGGGGGGGCTTCGGGGTTTGCCTTTTCCGCGTTTTTGGGGTACTTTGAATTTTTCGGGCAACGCGGAATCGACCGTTACCGGGTCCGTTTCGCCATCGTGATTGGAAATTTCGCGTTTGCGGAAATTTCGCGAGCCGTGGTCATGAAAAACCTTCGAGACAAAAAAGCCGACGGCGACAAGGACGCTCCGGGGAACGAGGCCGCGCGCGGCGCCGGTAACGGCGGCGGAAACGACGACGCGAACGGGAGCTCCGTCCCGGAGCACGGGAAGCCCCGCTACAGGGGACTGTATCTCGCGGATCGTCCCGTCGCGCTCGGGGCGGGATCCCCCAGGGAAATGCACAAGGGGAGACTATCCGACCTCGAACTTTTGTACCCGGAGGAACTGTCTCGCGCCCTGGGGCAAATGAACTCCCTCTCCGAGGACATGAGGCAGATAAGGAAGAAAAACAGAAAACCGAACAACAGGGACAGGGTGAGGCTGGCCCTGATGGACGCGGAACTGACCGTCGTGAAGAGGAGATTGAACTCCCACGACCAAAGGGTCAGGGGGGCCTTCAGGGAGGTTTCCCAGTACGTGGACACCATAGGGAAGGGATTCGAGGAGTATCTGGTGTCCCTCGCGAACCTTCTCTTTTTTTTGGAAAACTGCCAAAGCAGGATTAAGGGACTGGTCCTCATCATCCGGGGGACCGCGAACAAGGCCATGTCGAAAAAACTCCTGGCCTCCCTGTATCAGGAGTTGGACATAGCCCTCACCCTTTCCCTGGAGATCGTTCCCCCGGAGAGCTGGGAGGGAAGAAAGCCCTTGAGGAAGGTCATCCCGGACTTCCCCTACCTGCCCCCCCAGCCCGTGAAGCCCAAAAAACTTTTGGAACTCGCCCGGGTCTTCGCGGAAAAGCTGGAGACCGCGAGGCTCGCGGCCCTTGACGCGCTTTTGATCTGCGAGAAAAACCTCCTCGTTTTGTTCGAGAGGTCCAAGAAGGAGCCGCTTTTGACCCGGGGGCCGGGCCGGGCGGGGACGCCCGACCAGGCGGGGACAATCGCGGCCGATCGCGCCGACGCCGTCGACAAAACGGCGGAAGAGGATTCCGACCCTTCGGGCTCCCAAAG
>JAITKT010000463.1 GCA_031278225.1 Deltaproteobacteria bacterium | reverse complement strand
AAACCGGCGTAGAGTTTGGAACGGATGGGCTCTATGGTCGAATAGGGAAGACAGATTATGAGGGTCCCCACGGTCTGTTCCAGCTCCACCTCGAACTTCACGACCAGAACCACCTCGCTGGGGGCCACGACCGACGCGAACTGGGGGTTGTTCTCCCCGCGCACGTAACTGAAGGTCAGGGGATGGACCGGGTTCCAGGCCCTTTCGAGGTCCGCCAGGGCCATTTTTATGACGTTCGTGATTCTTCTGGACTCGATCGGGGTGAAGTCCCTTCCCTCCACCTTGATGTAACCCCTTCCGGAACCCCCGAAGAAACTGTCGATCAGGTTGAAGACCAGTTTCGTCTCTATGACCATGATGGCGTGCCCGCGCAGGGGCTCCGCCCTGAAGATGTGGAGGGAGGTGGGCACGGGAAGCGCCCTCATGAATTCCCCGAACTTTATCATGTCAATGGAAAAGGCGGAGATGTCTATGACTTTCCGAAGGGAGGTGGACATGGTCTGCCGGAAAAACCTCGCGAACCTGTCGTTGATTATCTCCAGCGTGGGCATGCGGCCGCGGATGATGCGGTCCTGGTTCGTGAGATCGTAACGGGTGACGCCTTCCTGGTCCGCGCCCTCGTCGGTCTCGGTCTCGACCTCGCCCCCGCCCATGCCTTTCAATAAGGCGTCCACCTCGTCCTGGGTGAGTATTTTCGCCATTTGTCGCCACCTTTGAAAAAAAATTGACCGTTCGGGCGCCCCGGGGGGGTCTTCCCGGAAGCGCCCGAAGCCACCCGGAACTATCCGGATATTCCGGAAATTCCGGGACTTCCGGAACTTCGGGCGGCCGCCCCGGGGCGACCTGGCCGCCCTCAAGGGACCGCGGCCCCGCCAGGGAATCGGGAAAGAGACCGGGGGACGGACCCCGGCCGCGTCACTGAATCACGAACTCGGAAAAGAGAACCTTCCGCACCTTGAAAGTCTGCATGTGGTTGTTGGCGCGGTTCAAAATCTGACTTTGGAGCCTCAGCTTCCCGTCCAAATCGGAGATGTCCGACATGGACTGGCTGGAGAGGAGCATCAGGATGTCGTTTTTGATGAGGTCCATCTTTCGGTTCAGGTCGTCGGCCGCTTCCTGGTTGTCGACCTCCATGCTCAGGGTGAGTTTCAGGTAACGCCTGCCGGAGGGCTCGTTCAAATTCGTGGTGAAGGGGTCGAGTTTCACGACGACGGGCCCGAGGTCCGCGGCCGCGGCTCCCTCCGCCCCGCCTCCCTCCTTGGCGGCGCCTCCCTCCTCGGCCTTGCCGGAGCCGCTCTTGGTGGGGGCGACTATGGGCTCCTCGGCCGGGGCGGTGGAGGCTTGGGCCGTTCCCGCTTCCCGGGGGGGTTCGGCCGCGACCCGCTCCTCTCCCGCCGGGGCGGGCGCGGTCCCCGCGGCCGGGAGAAGGAGAAACTTCACCGCCGCGAAGGTCGCCGCGCAACCGAGAAACACCGCGGCGACGAGGACGATGATGAGCTTCAGTCCTCCCAAACCTCCCCCCTTGGCCTTGGGGGCGTCCTTGGATTGGCCTTGATCCCTCGAACCCTTGTCGGGGGCTTCTTCCTGTTGTTTTTTGGGGGGTTTTCCCTCTTTGGCTGCCATGATTGTCCTCCGCTTTGTCCCTCGAACAGTCCTTTAATGTGTCCCGCGTTCGGTCCCGGCCTTCGTTCCGGCCTTCATGCCGTCCTTCGTCAAGGTCTTCGTCCCGTCCCTCATCCGGTCCAGGAAGTCCCGGTGGGTTTGTATATCACCAACTCGAGGCGTCCGTTCAAATAAGCCCTCCGGGGGTCGCGGGTGACGGGCCTGGTGCCCCCGAAGGCCCCGAGACGGAACCGGGAGGGATTCAGACCCAAACGGGTGAAATAATCGAGTATTATTTTCGATCTTTCCGCGGACAAATTAAAGGCCAAACCCGTCTCCCCGCCCTCGAGTTCGGAAAGGGGGTTCGTGTGACATTCTATGCTCACGGGGAGCGTCAAACGGGTGAAGAGCTCCGAAAGACGGGCGAGGAGAAGGAGGTTGTCCTCCTTCAGGAGCGTGCTCCCCTCGGGAAAGAGCATGGTATCGTCCCACCTTATGACGAGGCCCCTTTCGTCCCTTAAAATCGAGACCGACTCCCTGACCGCCCTTTCGACTTCCCTGAACCCGGGGTCGTTCTCGTTCGGGTCGAGCTGAAAAATCGCCGACTTTATCTCGTCCTGGTTCAAATTGACGTCCGGGGGAATCTCGTCCAAATGTTCCGCGAGATTCACGACCGGGTCCAAGAGAGAGGGATTGGAAAAGTAGAGGACCCCGGGCCCCACGACCTCCCGAATCCTGCTCAAGGTCACCTCGTCAACGCCGTCCGACACGAGAACCTTGGGATCCACGCTGGTGATGGCGATGATGAGGACGAAAAAGGTCAGAAGCAGGGTAACCATGTCCGAAAAAGTGACGAGCCAGGCGCCGGTGGGGATCTTGGTCTCTTCCGACTTTTTGGGGGGCCTCGTCTCTTCCATCAGTACACCTGCCCCTCTTCCCCGGGCCGCTCGGGAAGAGAAAACTCGAAACCCTGGAAATCGAAACTCCTCTCCTTGGGACTTAAGGCCCTGATGCTCCCCGCGACCTTGGAATCGTAGTCCAAAACCAGATCGACCCTGTTGTTTTTGGCCCTGTTGGCCTGGGAGTTGTTCGCGACGATGGGTTTTCCGCCGGCGTAACCGTAGGCGGAAAGCCTCGCGAGGTCCATCCCGCCTTCCTCGACGAAGAGGTTCAACACGGCCAGGGCTCTCCCGAGGGAAATGTCCCAGTTGTCCCCCACCCCCTCGGTGGCCGGGGGGAGGTTGTCCGTGTGTCCCTCTATTGTAACGGGGATGTCGGAATTTCGCATTATTCGGCAAAAGGCCAGAAGCAGTTCCCTGGATTCGGGGGTGAGCTCGACGGAATCCCCCTCGAAAACCATTCCCGAGGAGACGGATATGATCCTCTGGCCCTGATTTCTGACGATTCTGACGTCCCCGTCAATGAGGCCGGGATTCAGGAGTTGGCGGATTTGGTTCATTTCCCGGTCCTGGGGAGGCACGATCGGGACCCCGTCCCTGAAACTCGGCCCGTCCACCGGAATTCCCGATTCACCGCCGATGGCGGAGACTCCCCCGGAGAAAAACCCGAAGGTCCGGGACACGGATTCGACCGCCTTTCCGTATTTGGTCTCGTCGAAATTGGCCTTGGTGGTGATCATGATGAAAAAGGTGAGGATGATGAGGACCATGGAGGTGTAGAGCACCATGGTGTTGTCGGGGGGAGGGGAGTCCTCCGTCCGTCTTTTTTTTTCCGATGAGAACATCCCCGTCACCTGAAGGCCGAAATCCTCGCGGAGAGCGGTATGAAGGCGTGGAGTTTCTGCTCGATTATCCTCGGGTTGTCGCCCCGGCAAAGGGCCAGAATCCCCTGGACAATCAATTCCTTCACCATGGTTTCGGCCTTGGAGCGGGCCCGGAGTTTTCCCGCGATGGGAACGAAGACCACGTTCGCGAGGAGGGCCCCGTAGAAGGTCGTCACCAGGGCGACGCTCATGGCCGGCCCTATGGACGAGGGGTCGTCCATCTGCTGGAGCATCGAAATGAGTCCTATGAGGGTCCCCAGCATCCCGAAGGCCGGGGCGAAGGAGCCCATGGCCTGAAAGATGTCCGCCCCCAACCGGTGCCTGGACTCCTGAAAGGATATTTCCGTTTCCAATATCTCGACTATGGCCTGGGGTTCCAAACCGTCCACGGTGAGTTGCAGGCCCTTCTGCAAAAAGACGTCCCCCACGTCGGAGATGTCCGTCTCGAGGGAGAGCAGGCCCTCTTTTCTGGCCTTGGCCGAGAAGCTTATGAAGCTCATGATTATGTCGGCCATGGACGCCGTCTTGGTGACGAAGGCGTTTCGCAGGACCGAAAAGGTGTTCAAACAGTCCCTCAAGGGATAATTGATCATCGTGGCGCAGGCCGTGCCCCCCACAACTATGAGGAGGGACGGCAAGTCCAGAAACGCCCCCAGTCCGACCCCCATGTTGATGGAGATGACGAGAAGACTCACCGACGAAAAAATCCCTATTACTGTCGCGATGTCCATGGGGATCCACCCTGTAGTCGAAGACAAAAAGGCCGACGCCGAAACCATCGGCCGAAAAAAGTCACCCGCGAACGCAACGAGCAAGAATCGTGCCTTGTTTTTCGGCCCTTTGAATGTCGGAAAGTCCGGAAAAGGTTCCCGGGGGCTTTAACGGAGTCATATTAGCATGATATAGTGCTTTTTACCACCTTTATGGGATAAAATCCCCGAAAATTGCTGATTTTTACCTCAAATCCCTTCGATTTGGCTCCCCGGCGGTCGCGTTTCGGTCCGTAACGCCCCAAGGGGCGGCCCGGAAAATCTCAAGGTTCGTCCTCCCGGGGAGAACATTCCGGATAATAGGTTCGACCCGTTTTGTCACGGTTCGACCCTGGCCGCCGCCAAGCTCGGGGACCAAGTCGAGCGACGGCCGGAAAGTTCAACGGCAACGGTGACCCGCGAGGTGTTTTGTCCGCGTCCGACCGGACGGAGGGCCGAAAAGTCAAAGAAAGGTCAAAGTTTCGCTTTACGGGGGAAAAATTCCGTGTTATTTTGTTGTTTTGGAAGTTTTTGAATCCTCGCCACGGGTTTTATCATTTTCATGGCCGAAGAC
>JAITKT010000450.1 GCA_031278225.1 Deltaproteobacteria bacterium | reverse complement strand
CGGAGGCCGTCGCGTCCGATTTCCCAAAAGCGGCTTGATTGTTGAAAAAATGGGACTCGCCTGTTTTCGGAGGTGGGAGTTGAAACGCCAAACGATCGGGAATCGCTCTTGAAAATCAGTTTCAGTTTCTTTCGCCAATTCTTCCGAAAACCGCGAAAACGCGGTCGCGGCGAAACGAAACGGGTTCGCGTTTCGGCCGGATTTTTCGGGAAAAACGCTCCAAAGGGGACAATGGGGAGGTAAAAAATATTTTTCGGGGGAAATATTTTACAAAAATCCCCGGGAAGCCAAAATAAGCATGTTTAACTTAAAATAAGCATAACTTGCCATTTAAAAGCATTTTTAAGATTTAATAAGCGTAAATCGATTATGATAGGCTTATTTACGGTTAAAAGATTGTATGGCGTCTTTTCGGGGGTCTTTGTCCCGAGTCGGGGACTCGCGAAGCTCCCTTTTAAATCCCCGGCACAAAGGATTGTCTTTGACTCGCCGGAATGGTATACTATATATGGTGTGTATATATGGCATAACTTACCGCATGTCTTTTGAGAAGCCCAAAAAACCGCTTCGGTCCGGGAAAATCGAAGTTGACTTTCGCGGCGCGTTTTAATAAAGTACTCGGGTCAAAAAGACAACAAGAACGTGTTTCCTTCTCGAATCGGCATCGCGTCTCCTTCCGTTGTCCCCTCACTCTCCCGCCGTTCGCGACACTCCTCGCTCTTCACTCCCCCTCGCTCCCCTCGTTCCATTCACTCCC
Organism: Deltaproteobacteria bacterium; assembly: GCA_031278225.1. Classification (GTDB taxonomy): domain Bacteria; phylum Desulfobacterota; class Desulfarculia; order Adiutricales; family Adiutricaceae; genus JAITII01. Next base: position 15,826 of record JAITKT010000450.1, on the reverse strand, counting down.
CCTCACTCCTCGGGTTTTTTCACTCCTTCCCACTCATTTCACTCCCGGTATTCCGTTTTCCGACACTCCAACCGCGCGACGGGAGAAATCGCTTCATCGCGAAACGACTCCCGCCGATTGATGCGTTTTCCGTTTTCGTTCGACGAAGGCAAAGAGAGAACTTCGTCCCGGCGGGGCCGGAGAACCCCGAACAATCCGATGTTTTTTGGAGTTTCGGCCGTGGAGCGACATTTAAAACAAACCATGTCAAAAAACCCGATGACAAACTTTGACGGAAAAAACCCGGTGTTTTCGGCCGTCGTCGGTGACGCGAACTCGCTCTCGGTTTATGGCATGAATATTGCTCTCTCTCTTACATCAGGAGGCATTGTTTATCTCTCTCGCATCGGGAGGCATTGTGAATTAAAATTTTTTAATCCCGGAAAGTCGCGGCACGCGCTTTCCGCGGATTGGACGCCAAAGGGCGCCGACATATCGCCTCAACCGGAATTTACCCGTCGGGTAAGTCTCCGGTTGAGGCGTTTTTTGTTTTTGGCGACTCAATTCGGCGGTCCTTCGGGAAAGTCGGGCGGGGACGGGTTTGTCCGAAATTCGAAAAAAATTTTTTGTGCCTTTTTCTTATTGATGTTGAGATTCAATAAAAGACGTTATTTCGGACGGGTTCGTCGGCGCCCGTTGGGAGCGAATCAAAGATTCGGGCATTCACTTTGTTTTCGGCGTTTGTCCTGATTCCAAGACATTTTCGTTGGTTTGGGCATTTTGAAGTCATGGGTTTTTCGCGGGCATTCGATTGATTTGTTGTCTTTTTTATTTTTCTTTTGGCATGTGTAACAAGGAGAAACAATGTTTTTAAGAAAAGTGTCACTGGTCTTTTTCGTCATGATTCTGGTTTGCGCGATGTCTCAATATTCCAAGGCGCAGGAAAGCACCATGCTCGACGCGATAGTCGTCACGGCCGGCAGGGTTCAGGAAGAGTTGAAGGAGCTTCCCCAAGTCGTTGACGTTGTCGAAGGCGAGGAATTGGAAAGAATCGGCGCCAACAACCTGGGCGAGGCCCTGAGGTATCTCGGGGTGCAGGTCACGAGTTACGCGCCGAGTTACGGCTTGACAAAAATCATCATCAGGGGATTCACCACGTCCGCGGGCGAGAATGACGACGGCGGCGTTCTTCTGATGTTGGACGGACGCAAATTCGGAAACAACAATCTGGCCCAGATAGGGACGCAGAACATCCAAAGAATAGAGGTAATCAGGGGAACGGCATCGATGCAGTACGGAGCCGACGCCATAGGGGGCGTGATAAACGTCATAACCAAGCGCGGCACCCCCGAACCTCACGTGGGAATCGCGCAAACCGTCGGAAGCGCGAATTATCTGCGTTCCACGGCCAACTTCTCCGGACAATTCAAAGGTTTCGACCTGGCTTTCGGGGCAAGCACGGCAAGCGCGGAAAATTTTCATTTGCCGGACGGCAATGTTTACCTCAACACCGGAAACCCCGAACAGCATTCCGGAAACATCAACTTCGGGTACAACTTCACGCCGAATTATCGTTTGGGCTTCAATTACACCGCTTACCGGGGATTGCATTACGCGAACGGCGGCAATCATTCGACAAATCCTTATCCGGCAATCACCAGTCCCTATAACCAGACGTGGAGGGACAACCATTCGTGGGACTTGTTGTTCGAAGGCAAGGTTCCGGCTCATGATCTTTCTTTCAGCGCGAGATACTACACGGGGGCCACGTTTTATGACTCTTCCAACAGAACCACGACGTCCGTCACTCATTATTCCAACAAATTCAAAGGCGTGACGGCACTGGCGAATTGGGAAAACAAATTTCTCTCCGTCACCGCCGGTTTTGATTATTACAAGGAAAATTATTTCAAATCGACCAATCCCAAAAATTCCAGTTATTACAACCAAGCGGGGTGGCTGATTTCCAGGCTCAAATTTTTGGAGGACACTCTTTTCTTTTCTCTCGGAGCCAGGTACGACAAGTTTTTCCTCGAAGCGGAACCCAATCCCGTCGTCCCCTTCCTGGATCAGACGAAAACCCATTTCACGCCGTCTTTCGGTGTTTCTTATCTGCCGACTGATTGGTTGCGTCTTCGCGGAAACGTTTCCACGGCTTTCAAAATGCCAACGCCGTCCGAAATTTTCGCGGGATATCCGAGCATGAACACCTATTTTGTTTTACCCAATCCCGATTTGGTTCCCGAAAACGCTTTCACCTGGGAAATCGGAGCCGACGTCGACATAAACACGATAACGTTGGGTCTCACGTATTTTCAGACCAAGTACACCGACAAGTTGCAGGTGGATGACACCGATCCTCTGGTATACGTGGACGCCAACGGAAATCCCGACCCTACGGGCAAGTATTTCACGAGACAGTATCATAATTTGGACAATCCCGTGTATTACAAAGGGTTTGAGGGCAACTTCAATTGGAACGCGTCCCGTCATTTCGGTCACGATTTCGATCTGAAACCCTATCTGGCCTTCACCGTGTTGACCGACATGAGCACCAAGGGCGAAAGAGTCGCCTTGACCGCCTATTCCACCGTAAATTACGGCGTGACTTTCGCCGATTCGAAAAACGATTGGCGGGCCAGCCTGGACGTCACCCGTCACGGCGTTCAAAACAGAGCCAGAGACTCCGACGTGCAATTCGGACCTTACACGGTCATCGATCTGAACGTGTCGAAAGATCTCCTGACCTTCGGGGATTACGGGAAGCTGCGGCTTGACATCCAGATCGCCAACCTGAACAACGTCCTTTACGAAAAGCAGAGTAATTATTACCAACCGGGACGTTCTTTCTACGCCACGCTCCGTTACGACTATTAGAAGAAATTCTTTCTTCGGCCTTTCGAATCTTTTTGTTTTTGGGATCAAGAAAGGGCGGTCGCTTCGGCCGCCCTTTCGTTTTGGTTCGTCATTTTTTTCGTCAAGCGCCGCAAGCCGGAGGGGGCACGCGACCATCGATCCGGCGTGACTCCGGAGGCGGCAGCTTCGGCCGTCCTTTCTTTTCGGTTCCTCTTTTTTCCCGTCGCGCTCAGCTGACTCGGGGATTCGCGCGATTGCGCCCGAGGGCCGCGGGAAGTCCCCGAGGGGACGGGATTCCCCGATTAGGGTTGTCCCCCGCTTCTCTTCTTGCGCCTGTAGCCGATGTAGAAGATGGCGATGACGACCAAGACGAACGCGGACAGGGTCCACTCCACCCCGGAAGAGGTGAGGGAGGTCTCCTCGGCCATGTTTTCGACTTTCTCCATCTTGAGACCCCTCACGCTTTGATTTTCCGAGTTTTCCTCCGTCGGCCCCCGGGTTCTCGGGGGGTTGGAGTCGGCGGATTGGCGTTTGTCGCCCAGGTCTTTCAAGAGGCTCTCCCTTTCCGCCACCATCTCCTCGAGGGTCTTTTGACCCATCCGTTCCACGGCCAGCTTGAATTGGGCCACGAGTTCCGGGCTCATGACGCCGGGGAGGGAAATCACGTTCAAAACCATCTGGTTGAATTGGGGGTTGTTGCAGGTGTGGTCGCAGCAGGCCACGCCCCGGTTTATGACGCTCATGGCGTATTCCGCGCCCAGCTTCCGCGTCACCTCTTCCGAGGGGGACCAGTAGCCTTTCCTCACGCTTTCGAGGAGCCTTCCCGTGAGGGACTGGAAGGCCCAGGCGTTGTTTTCGTCCATGAATTCCGGGAGGTCTTGGTCGTACTTGTCTTCCACGTAAACCTCGTAGACCTCGTCCCAGGCCCTGGGGTTTATGTTTTCCGGGGTGGTGACCTGCCAGCCCCAGAGGTATTCCGCGAACTTGCTCATCTCTTGGGCCCCGGCGTAGCCCTCGTTTTTCATGCCCTCTATCCACGCGGGATTGAGGTAGCGGGCCCGGGTCTCCCGGCCGATGAATTTGTCGAGGTTTTCCATGGTGACCCGGCCGTTGGTCCTCTGGTCGGCGATGAGGGTCTCGGGGGTGTTTTCGGAAAGGGAACTTATGGCCATCGACAGCCCGCCCAAAAACATGAACATGTCGTCGTTGTCCAGGACCCCGTAGAGGTGGGAGGAGACCGAGTGCCAAGCCACCTTGGAGCCGGCCAGGTTCAGTTCCAGACTGTCCCTCGCGGGTTCTCCCCAGAGGTCCTCGCCGTAGGCGTAACCGGTGTGCTCCCGGAAGACCTCGCTTATGGCTTCCGTGTCCTCCCAGAGGCCGGAGGCGGTCGCGAGCTCCGAAACCCTGTTTCCGTAAGCCCCGGGGACCTCCGAGAAAACCCGGGCCCTCGAGAAGCGGGTCGCCTCTTCCTCGGAAAAGCCCTTGGCGATGAGGGCTTCCTTGTTTTTGGCGTCGGCCCGGCTTATGAAGTTTTCTATGTCGTCCTGGGCCGAGGCCTGGCGTATGGCCTTGTCGATGAAAATGATCTTTTCCGGGAAAAGGTCCCTGTAGAGTCCCGAGGCGTCCACGGTCACGTCTATCCTGGGTCTTCCGAGGACGCGGCCGGGTATGGGTTTGGTGCCAACGAGAACCCCCGAGGGATTCCAGAGGGGTTCGACGCCAATCAAGGCGAGTATCGTCGACTCGTTCAGGCCCTCGTTCCGGAGGGCCTCCACGGCCCAGAGAACCACGGCCACCTTGTCGGGGTATTCCCCGCGTTCTTCGACGTATTTGTCGATTATGCCGTTCGCGGCCTCCCGCCCCAGCTTCCAGGCCTGGGGGGTGGGGAGTCTCCCCGGGGACATGCCGTAAAAGTTTCTCCCGGTGGGGAGGCTCTCCGGGTTGCGGACCGGGTCGTTTCCCTCGGAGGGTTCCACGTGCCCCCCGTCAAGTGCCTTCAAGAGATTCGCCCGCTCGTTCGGGCCCGAGGCCGAAAGCCTCCGGGAAAGCTCCCCGCGATCGAGTCCGGGGTTTTCCCTCGCGATCGCGTCGACGAGGGATTCGCGGGCCTCCCCCGCGGGCGAGTTTCCGAAGGTGTGGAGGCCGTAAGGGACGTCGGCCGTCGCGAGATACTCGAGATAAACGCCCAGTTCCGCGACCGCCCCGGGTCCGTCGATTTTTTCGAGACCCAGGTCTTTGGCGATCCCGAGTTTTTCGGTGATTTCCGCTATTTCCGCCAGATATTCGGAGGATGTCGGGGCTTCGACCGCGACGGCGTTTTCGTAAGAGGCGACGAGGTCCTTCAGTTCCTCGTATTCGGCGTAAGCCCCCGCGACGACCAGGGGCGGGGTCAGGTGGGAAACGATTACCGCCCTTCCCCTTCTCTTGGCCTGGATCCCTTCGCCCACGTCATCCACTATGTAGGGATAGATGTCGGGAATGTCCTGCATCAAAACTTCCGGGGGATCGGAGAGGGCCAGGCCCGCCTGTTTTCCCGGAAGCCATTCCAGGGTGCCGTGGGTGCCGAGGTGGATTATGGCGTCGGCGCCGAAGACATGCTTGAGCCAGAGATAAATCGCGATGTACTGGTGATGGGGTTGGAGCACGGGGTCGTGGTAGAGCTTCATGGGATCGTCCGCGGCCCCCCTCGCGCCCTGGGGGAGTATGACGAGGTTCCCCTTCATTATGGCCGGGATGACGATCATGCCGTCTTTGACCATGATCTTCGAATCCTCGGGCCTTCCCCATTGGGACATGACTTTTTCCTTGAAGTCGTCGGGAAGCGTCTCGAAATGTTTCATGTACTCGGAAACCGGCCACAGGGTGGCTCCCCCCTCGCCGACGAGAGCGTCCAGTTCCCCCGGGGCCCAGGCCCCCGCGTTTCTGCCGCCCCTGAGGACCAGACCCTTGACCTCGTCCCCGGTCAGGGGGGGCTCGGAGGGAATCGAGTAACCCGCTTCCCTCATGAAATCCAAGATGCCGGCGATGCTTTCGAAGACGTTCAGGTAGCTGGCCCCGATGTTCTGTTTCCCCCTGGAGTTGTTGTAATAGACGATCGCCACCTTCCTCTCGCGGGGCTCCAGGTTTTTGAGCCTCATCTTGGCCCGGATCCTCTTGGAGAGATGCTCCGTCATCCCGGGGATGAGTTCGTAGCGGAAGACCCTTTCCCCGGTCGGGAGCGTTTCCTCCACCTTCCCGATTAAGACCGTCGGTTCCGTCAAGCCGGAGGTCTCGGGGTTGTCCAGATTCCAGACCACGTCCGAGGGGGAGATGCCCCGGGGGCTTTGGCTCCACTCCTCTATCGTCTGGGAGTAGAGCTTTATCGCGTTGTAAATCGGGACGTTCAGGTCGTTAATCGCCCGCTTCACCTTTTCGTTGTGGGAGACGTAAAACTTCAGGGAAAAGCTTATCGCGGCCTCGACGCGGGACTCGCGGTTTTCGTCCAGGAGCAGGTTCTCCAGGTTCGGAAGATCGCTCCCGAAGGCCGGAAGCACGTTGAAGCCTTCGCCCTCGAGCTTCAGGATGAACTCGTCCAGGGGTTCCCGCTGCCCTTCCATGAGATAGGTCTCGAAGAACATGAGACCAATCCACGGATCGTCCGGATTTCGGCTTTCCCTGGTCGCGTTCCAAGCCATGTAGTCTTCGCTCTTCAAAAAAAGATCGGGGGCCTCCGGATGATAGAGCCCGAGTTTCACCAAGGCCTCGACCGGGGCGTAAGGGAGCGCGGGAACGAGTTTGAGGCTCGCCGCCCTTTTCACCATGTTCGTCACGTTCGCGACGTTTAAGTTGTCGTAGTATTTCGAGACCTCCCCGTCGAAGAGGAACCCGTCGGAAACGAGTTTCGCGTCGTCCTTGGAACCCCGGAGGGCGTAAACCGTCCTTCCGCCCGCGAGAAGTCCGTTGTCCCTCACGTAAGCCGAGAGTCTGTCCTCCATGATGTCGACGATTATGACCTCGGAGTCCTCCATGAATTTGGCGTTGGCTTCGTTCTCGAGGTCCCCGAGACAAAAGGCCCTGACTTTCAGGGTGGGGTGAAAGTCGATGCCGTCCACGGCCCCGTGGACCAGGAAGCTGTCGGAGTCCGTGACGAGGAGGGAAATTTCGCCGGCGCGAAGCTCACCCGCGACGGGCGAAAAAAAGAAGAGGGCGAAAAGAAAGGGAAGAACGGAAATCCCGTGTTTCCGGTTGGTTTTCGGTTTGTTTTTCGGGTTGTTTTCGGGGTTGTTTTTCCGGAGTGATTGGGAACGCATGAAAGATCCTTTGGCCGCGCGGGTCGCGGCGGGATTCGCGGACGCCTATTCGGATTCGTCGGGCATGTAGACCATGGTCCCGTCCTCGAGCCTGTAAGCCACCCCCAAGCGGGTGCCCTTGCCTTCGGCCTCGGAGCGGGTGATCTTCACCGCCTCTATTTTTTCGGCTTTTTTGGTTATCAGGGTCATTTCGCCGTCGGCCGATCTTTTCACGACCGACACCTCGCTGTTTTTGTCCAGGAGGTCCTGGAGCCCCATGGCGGACAGAAAACTTATGAGAACGGCCACTATGAAAACCAGAAAAATGTCTATGAGGTTTATCACGGCGAGCATGGGGTCGTCGGCTTCCGGGACGGAGGTGTCGGCCCCCAAGCTTCTTCTTCCTCTTCTTATCATGATGATTCCACTCTTTTCGACCGGGGGATTTTCCCCGGCCGCGTCAGGGCAGGGCCGTCTTCGGGGCGTTTTCGGGGCTCTCGTCTTCCTTGTCCTTCGCTTCCGGGGCCGCGAACTCCGCCGCCTTTCGGCTTTCGTCCCTTTGGGCTTTCTCCCCCCCGGGGGATCCGAGGACCTCCTCGGCCCTGCTCGTCATGACCAGTTCCAGGGTCTCGAGGTCGCTTTCCAGCCAGCGGCTCCTGACCGAGTAAAGCGCGAAGGCCGTGACGCCCACCGCGAGTCCCACGACGGTCGCGGTGAAAGCCACGACGAGGTCCGCGGAAAGCCTCGTCATGTCGCCCTGGCTCAAGGCGGCGAGGCCGGTACTCATGGGTATCAAGGTCGCGATGAGTCCCGTGGAGGGACCCACCCGGACCAAAACCCTCGGGAAATCCAGCTTCCTTTTGTGGGCCCGGGAAACGACCCGCCACAGGCAGTCGATCTCGGCCCAGAGATTCGAGTCCGTGACCCCGGGTTTTCCCTTTTTGGAAAGAATGGCGTCGAGTTTGTCCAGGGTCCCGACCATGAAATGGTCGGGGCGCTTTTTCCCCGTGAGGATTTCCGGCCAGTCCCCGTCGGCCGGGGCCTTGATTCGGGCCCTCTCCGCCCACTCGGCGAGAAAGGCCCCGAAGGACACGATGAGGCCCATGAAGGCCAGAAGGAGGACTGTCATGGCCGGGTACAAAAGGGACGAGGATATGAGATACAGCACGGACTGGATGAAGGCTCCGATATTCATGATTCGGGTTTAAACCTCAAAGACGGGGTATTTGACGGACCGTCGCGGGGAGCGGGCCGGCCGGTTAATATTTTTTCGGGTCGGAATTTTCGGGTGTCGGTTCGAAAATTTTTTTCGTCGTCGTCGGTCGGGGAACGGGTTCGCCGGGGACGGGCCGGCGGGTCGCGCGGGGGCGCGGGGCCGCGTCGAAAGCCGCCCGGGGGATTATCCCTTTCGCGACCGGGTTCCGGAAACGTTTTCTTTTTTCATGGCGATCCTGGCCCTCGCGAAACCGAAGACGAGAAGGGCGACCATCACAGCCGGGGTCGCGTACCCGAGGACGCCGAATTCGAGTTCGTTTTCCCTTGAGTAAGAAGCCAGCCTGTAAATCGCGCTCACCTGGGAGAACTTGGGCATGACGAGGGCGGTGAGGACGAAGTAAGACGCCATGAGGATCATGCCCAGACCCAGGGAGCGCTCGACGGGTTCCGGGTTCGAGCCCCTTCCGAGGATCATGGAAAGACCCGCGAAACCGGCGACGGCCAAAAAGGCCAGAAAAAGGAGGGCGGTCGCCGAAATCGCGTTTTCGGGGAAGTACATGACGAGGCCCGCCAAAGACATGAGGATGACGCTCAGGCACACCGGACAGGGTATGACCAGGGCCAGCCAGCCTTTGGAGGTTTTGTCGGAACAGCAGGAGGCGGGAAAGGAATCGGAGCGGAGGAGGAGAAGTCCCCACAGGATTAAGAGAAGGGCCACCAACCAATGGAGGGTGATGCCGCCTCTCCAGAGGGGCGCGAGAATTTCGTAGTGGGCGAGAATGTTTATCTCGGAAACGAGGGCGAGAATCCCGGAAAAGAGGAGAAAATAGAGAAGAACGACGCCGACGGTGGCTTTGGTCCTTTTTTCGGCGGGCACCCGGAGCCACATGTAGCCCCAACCCAACCCCGTCTTGACGCCGAAGGCGAGCATGGACACGAGAAGTCCAAGCCAGAGGGTCTTCAATTCCACGATGACCTCCCCGCGGGGAAACGAAAATCCCCCCGGGGGCAAAGCGGCTCTCTATCCCCTTGGAAAAATCATCGCGTTCCCCGGAAATCCCGCCCGCGGCCCTTCGGTTTCGAACCGAAAACGGCCGAGGTGTCGGGTGACCGGAATCACAAGGAGACGGAAGGGATTTCCCGCCTTCGGGGCGGGTCCGGAAACGGCCGAAAAAAGGCCGTCCCGAAACGGATTCCGCGCGCGTCGGCGAAGGATCCGAAATCCGGGTTCCCTTTGGTGTCCGGTGTCGTTCTGGAGGAGTGAGCGCGGGGACGATCGGCCGCGAAACGCGCCGCGAAGCCGCGTTTTCGTCGCGGGTGCCCCGGAATGAAAGGCGACCGCCCGAAAAGGGATTCGAAAGGGAGCGAAACGGAGCGAAGGGGGCCGAAGGTCCTCGTTGTCGGAATGGTAATTGAGCGCTTCATTTTTGTCAAGTTTAGAATTGTTGGGGGTTTGGCGACGATCGGGCGTTCGCTTTTTTTTCGATTTCGGGGGAAATCCCGCCCCCGCCCGACTTTCGCCCGCGAATGTCCTCCGGAGAACTATGGTGCGTTGAAAAACCCCCGGCCTTGTGTTAAAACCAAAAAGCCGTTCGCCATTGACGCGTAACGGCCCAACGGCCCGGGGGAGCGCCCGCTCGTTCCGGCCGCGACCCGGCCCGGTCCCCCCGGTCGGGCCGGATTCGGGTCCCGTCGGTTTCGGGACCGGATCCGAACGTTCGCTCGGCTTTCCGGGCTCGCGACTGTTTCCGGGATCGCCCGACGCGATTCTTTCTTCCCCGTCGCGGGAGTTGTTTCTTCGCGTTTGGCCCGCGCTTTCCCCTTGCAAACGCCTTCCGTCCGACGACGCGACCGAAAAACCCGGGGCCCCTCTTTGGAAAAGAAAGACAGAAAGAATCTCCGCGTGGGTTTTTCCACGGGCACGGCGGCGACCGCGGCGGCGGTGGGAGCGGCCTTTTTTCTGGAGAAGGGTTACTCCCCGGAAGAGGTGGAGGTCACGCTTCCCAAGGGGCAAAAACTCACGATAGCCGTGGAGGGGATAAGCCGCGAGGGGGACGGGATCAGAGCGGTCGTGATAAAGGACGCGGGGGACGATCCCGACGTCACCAACAAGGCCAGGGTCGGGGTGGTCCTGACGACCACCGCGGAACCCGGTCTCTCCATAGCCGGCGGTCCCGGGGTGGGACGCCTCACCAAACCGGGTCTGGTCCTTCCCCCGGGGGAATGGGCCATCAATCCCGGACCCAGAAAGATGCTCACCGCCAACCTCGCCCCCTGGCTCAAGCCCGAAGGCCCGGGACTGAAGGTGGAGGTTTTCATAGAAAAGGGGGAGATCCTCGCCGAGAAGACCCTGAATCCCCGCCTGGGGATAGTGGGGGGCCTGTCCGTCCTGGGGACGACGGGCCTGGTCAAGCCCTTTTCCAATTCCGCCTACATCGCGACCATCGATTCCGCCATGTCCATCGCCAAGGCCCAGGGCCTCGACGAAATCGTCCTCACGACCGGCGGGCGCAGCGAAGGCTTCGGGAGGGCGGAAAGGCCGGACCTTCCCGAGGAGGCCTTCGTCCAGATAGCCGATTTCTTCGGGGGCGGTTTGAAGCTCGCCGCGAAACACGGGTTCGCGACCATCGGCCTCGCCGTTTTTTTCGGAAAGGCCGTGAAGCAGGCCCAAGGCGCCCACTACACCCACGCCCACAAAAACGACATGGACCTGAACCCCCTGGCCGGGTGGTTCCCGCGACTTTCCGACGAAATCAAAAAGGAGCTCACCACCGCCAACACCGCCCTCGCGGCTTTGGAGATCCTGAGGGCCACCGGGAATCTGGACCTCGTGCCCGTCGTCGCGCGGAAGGTCCTGGAGTCCGCGAGGGTCTTCGCGGGACCGGGCCCCGCCACATGGGTTCGTCTTTTCGATTTCGACGGGACCGTTCTCGCCTTCGAGAAGGCCTGAGACGCGGGTGTTTTCCGTTTTCGAAAATTTTTTCGCGTTTCCCCGCTTTTCCGCGACGCCGCGGCGTTTTTTTTGATTCCCTCGCGGCGGAGTTTTTTTCGAAACTCGTTTTTTTTCGTTTTTTTCCCGGGGATTAGCTCTTTTTTTTCGCCCGATTTTCGCGGCTGTCGCGCCTCGCGGTTTTCTTCCCGGCCCGCGTTCGATCTAAAACCGATCCGAATCCCGACCCAATCCGATTTTGGAGCCAAATGAACGACACCGACAACCAAAAAAACGTTCCCGCTTTCGGGGTGACCCTCATGGGTCTCGACGGCGCGGACGACATCGGCCCGAAACAAAAAGCCGTTCTGGACCGGGCGACAATCGTGGCCGGTCCCGGGCGATGGCTCAAGGATTTGGAAAACCACCCCTCCGAAAAAATCGGGATGGGAAAACTGGACGTCTTTTTGAAAGAGGTCGAAGAGCGTTCCCGGAACGCCGAGACGGTCGTTTTGGCTTCGGGGGATCCCAATTTTTACGGAATAGCGAAAAAACTTTTGACCGTCATTCCCCCCGAGCGGGTGACCATTCTTCCCTCCTCGACCACGGTCCAAAAGGCCTTCGCGCGTCTTAAGACCACCTGGGCGGGCGTCATCGTCGAAAGCCTCCACGGAAGGGAAGGTTTCCGCGGCCTGTGGTCCGCCCTGGCCCTGGCGGGTCGCTCTCATTCGACCGGTTGGGTCGCGCTCTACACGGACCCCGCGAACAGCCCCGGGGTCGTGGCGGAGCGAATGTCGGAAAGTGGCATGGACCATTTCGAGATGATCGTCTTCGAAGACCTGGACATGCCCTCGGAAAAAACGAGGACCATGACTTTGGCGGAAGCGAAAGAGGCCTCGTTTTCCCCCCTGAACCTCGCGGTTTTGAGAAGAACGAAAAAAGTGAAAGACATAATGGTCGGGGCTCCCGAGGAAGCTTACGAGCACGAGGCGGGTCTCATCACCAAGTCCGAGGTCAGGGCCTGCGCCTTGAGTCTTTTGGAACTCGCGGGAACGGAGGTCCTGTGGGACGTCGGGGCCGGTTCCGGATCCGTTTCGATCGAGGCCTCCCTCCTTCTTCCCCGGGGAGAGGTTTGGGGCCTGGAGAAAAACCCCGCGAGAATCGCCCAGGCCAAAAGAAACAGAAGCGCCTTCGGGGCCGCGAACGTCGAATTTTCGGAAGGCGAGGCCTTGAATCTTCTGGATTCGCTTCCCAAACCCGACAGGATTTTTTTGGGCGGGGGAGGCGGCGATTTGGGAAAAATCATCGGGGCCGGAAGAAAAGTCCTGAGTCCCGGGGGAATCGTCGTGGCCTCGGTCATAGGCTTGGACAGCCTGCGGGCGGCCGAGGAAAGCTTGACCGTTCAAGGCGCCGACGGGAAGGTTCTTCCGTGCGTCCTTCAGCTCGCGGCCGCGAGGTCCTGTCCCCTCGCGGGCTCCTGGTACTTCAAGCCCATGAATCAGATCTATCTCGTGAAAAACAAATTTTGATCCATCGAAATGAGAAGAAAGGTTCCCACATGACAGACGCGAATCCGGTAATCTTCGTCGGCGCGGGTCCCGGCGATCCGGACCTCATAACCGTGGCCGGAAGAAAGGCCATAGAGGAGGCCGACCTCATCGTCACGGCCGGCTCCCTCGTGAACCCCGACATCATGGCGTTCAGGAAAGAGTCCTGCGAGGTGGCGGATTCCGCCCCCCTGAACCTCGAGGAAATAACGAAGCTCTTGATCGAGGGGCACCGGAAAGGCAAAAAAGTGGTTCGTCTCCACACGGGCGACCCGAGTCTCTACGGGGCCGTCTTCGAACAGTTCGCGATTTTGAACGAAAACAAGGTCCCCCACCGCGTAATCCCCGGGGTGACGGCCGCCATGGCCGCCGCGGCTCAATTGGGCCTGGAGTTCACCCTGCCCGAGATAACCCAGACCCTGATTCTCACGAGGATCGAGGGCCGCACCCCCATGCCTTTGGGGGAGGATTTGGCGTCTTTGGCCTCCCACAGGTCTTCCCTCGCCCTCTATCTCTCGGCCGCGGAGGGCAAAGAGGTGAGTCGCGCGCTTTCCGAGGCCTACGGCGACGACGCCCCGGTGGCTCTCCTCTACAGGGCGACCTGGCCGGATCAAAGGATCGTCTGGACAACCGCCAAGACCCTTCCCGACGCGCTGAAGGCCGAAAAACTGGACCGCCACACCCTGATGCTCGTCGGTCCCGCGGTGACCGCCCTGCGGCGCGGGGACAACGTCCCCAAGTCGAGGCTCTACGCCAAGGAATTCAAGCACGGGTGGCGCGGGGACAAGTGACGGCGAAACGCTCGGCCAAACGATCGGGCAAACGGTTTCGCGCGGTCCGAAGGAGGCGGCGGGAATGACGAATTCCCCGAAAGATTTTGATTTCGCGGTGTACGCGCTGACCCTCCCCGGCCTGCGCGTGGCCGAAAAAATAGCCAGGGGTCTTCCCGCGCGGCTCTGCCTGAGCGAAAGGCTCAAGGGCGAGACCGAACTCGAGGCCCGGGCTTTTTCGGGAATCTCCGCCTTTTTGGGGGAGAACTTCCGGGCTTACAAGGGCCACGTCGCGGTGGCCGCGACCGGTCTCGTCGTGAGGGCCGTGGCCCCGTTCCTCGGGAGCAAGAAGGACGACCCCGCCGTGGTCTCCCTGGGGCAGGACGGAAAACACGTCATAAGCCTTCTCTCCGGGCATCTCGGGGGCGGAAACGAGCTCGCGAAAAGGGTGGCCCTCATCACCTCGGGCGTTCCCGTCATAAACACGGCGACGGACATCGCCGAGAAACCCGCGGTCGAAACCGTCGCGAGGGATTTGGGACTCGCGATCGAAAACTTCGCGGCCCTCGCCCCCGTGAGCAGGGAACTCGTCGAAGGGTCCAAGATTCCCGTCTGGGACCCCGGCGACTGGCTCATGCCTTCCCTCGCCCCGTGGAAAGACTCCTTCGCGAGGTTGGAAGACCCCGGGGATTTTCCGGGTTCCGGGGGAAAGCCCCCCTCTCCCTTCATCTACGCGGATTACGTCGTGCGGGAACTCCCCCCCGGGGCCCTCGTCATGAGACCCAGGGTTCTCGTCGCGGGCATGGGTTGCCACAGGGGAATAGAATTTTCAGAATTGAAAAGTTTCGTGGACGAGGTTTTCGGGGAAGCCTCCCTGTCGCCTTTGTCCCTGGCCGTGATAGCCACGGCCGAAATAAGAGGTTCCGAGAGCGCCATCGTCAAGCTCTCGGAAGCGATGGATTGTCCCCTCGCCATCCAGTCCATGACTGCCCTGGCGGAGGTGGAAACACCCAACCCCTCGGACACGGTTTTCGAGAGAATAGGAGTCTTTTCCGTATGCGAAGCGGCGGCCAGACTGGCATCAAGAATGGGACGACTGACGGTCCCGAAGAAAAAAAGCAAAAAGGCGACACTAGCCATAGCCATAATGAATTGTTCGTGATAGGACTCGGCTCCAAGGGTCCCGGGGGAATAACCCTCGACGCCCGAAAGGCCCTCGGGGACGCGACCGTCGTCATAGGTTACAAGCTGTATCTGGAGCAGGCGGGTCCCTTTCTGCGTCCCGACGCGAGAAGGGAGTCGAGCGGCATGACCCGCGAGACCAAGAGGGCCGAGGACGCCATAGAAATGGCCCTGAAGGGCGAGAAGGTCGCCGTGGTTTCCGGGGGAGATCCGGGGATCTACGCCATGTCCGGCGTGGTTTTCGAGGTGGCGGCGGCGAAAAAGATCCCCCTGGGCGAGGGAAAGGGGGAGCTTTCCATAAAGGTCATCCCCGGGACCCCGGCCCTGACGGCCGCCTCTTCCATACTGGGAGCCCCCATCACCCACGACTTTTGCGCCATAAGCCTCTCCGACAGACTGACCGACTGGGAGCTCATAAAGAAGCGCCTGAGTTTGGCGAGCCGGGGGGACTTCGTGATCGTCGTCTACAACCCCAGAAGCCGCGGAAGGGACTGGCAGCTGGGGGAGGCCATGGCGATTCTCCTCGAAAAACTGGACCCCGACACCCCCGTGGGACTGGCCAGCCGTTGCGGCAGAAAGGGAGAGAAGGGGAGGATCGTCACCCTGGGCACCCTGAAGATTGAGGAAGTCGACATGCAGACCCTGGTGATCATAGGGAACAGCACCACCTTCGTGTGGTCCGGTCACATGATCACCCCCCGGGGTTACGTGAAAAAATACGGTTCCGGCGAACGCGTCCCCGACGAGGGGGAAGGGTTCGAAAACGAGGACGGCGAAGAATCCTGACCTTCGGGTCCGCCGGGTTCGGGGGCGTCGTCATCGGGACGCTGCCCCCGGACCCCGGCGAATCGGGATTCGACGGAACCTCGCGGGTTTCGCCGCGCGAGTTCCGCCGCCCGGGTTTCGCGCGACCGTTCTTCGCTCATGGCCGCGGTTCGCGTGTTCGACCCGCCCCGTTGTCGGGAAAATTCGGGTCGCGAAAATAAAGTTTGTCGCTACGCGAGCGTCTTTGACGCCCGTTTTGACGGCGGTCCGGATTTCCGTCAGCGGACGGTAAAGTTTTTCGAGGAAATCGGAATC
>JAITKT010000434.1 GCA_031278225.1 Deltaproteobacteria bacterium | reverse complement strand
CGTGGGGCTTCGGTCCAAATTACCCGAACACACGAACAACAGCTTTGTCTTCATGAATGTCCCCCTTGTCGCCGAAACGGGCGAGTCGCGACGCGGCGCGCGTCGGCGGCGTCGCTCGGGGTTCGCCCGACCGTCCCGGCGGTTCGTTCAAAGCCGGCGTTTGTTCGATCATAAACGCCGCCCGCGCGAAAATCAAGGAAAATCGGAGCGGGTCAAAACCGGGCGGTTTTTCCTTTTTCGACGCGGCCGGGCGCGTTTCGCTCGCGAAAAAGGTCCCGGACGTTCCCTTCCCCGGATCCGAAAGGTTTCGCGGCCTTGGCCCCGAACCGCGCGGATCGGGCCGAACGCGGCCCGCGGAAAGGGTTTTCGTTCGGGGAAAAGCGAAGCGCGAAAAAACGCCGGCGTTCGAAATCGGGCCTTCCCGGTTTTCCCGGCGAAACGAAAAATGTCTCCGCGCGTCGCGAGATTTCGTTTTTTTCGCGCGACAAACCGCCGCGCCGCGCGTTCCCGCGGGCGATCTTCATCGAACGTCACCCGCGTACCGTCACCCGCGGTCCGTCACCCGCGGCTGAGCGTCGCCAAATAACGTCCGCTCGCGCTCTTTTCCGCGACGAGGGGGAGGTCGAAGGCGCGGGAGAGCTTCTCGGAGGTCATGGTCTCCTCTATGGGACCCCGGGTGAGGACCCGGCCTTCTTTCAGGATGAGACCGTGGGTGACGAAGGGTCCTATCTCAAGGGTGTTGTGGGTGGTGAGGATGATGGTGGGGGCGGAGGGAAGGGCCGCGAGTTTCCCCGCGTGGGACAGGAAGAGCTCCCTTCCCCCCATGTCGAGGTTGCTCATGGGCTCGTCCAGGATCAAGAGCTCGGGTTCGGTCATGGCCGCCCTCGCGAGGAGGGTCCTCTGCCTCTCCCCCGAGGAGAGAAGACCGAAGGGCCTTTTGAGTTTGTCGGAAAGGCCGTATTCCTCCGAGATTCTTTCCGCTTTCTCCAGAAGCTCTTTTTCCGGTTCGACGTAAAGCCCCAGGGAGGCCAGGGGGCCCGAGGCTATGGTCTCGAGGAGGGTGTTGCGGGAGGGCATGAGGTCGGCGACGGCCTGGGAGACCCAGCCCACGCGTTTTCTAATTTGCCTCAGGTCCACGGTGCCGAGGAGCCTTCCCAGGACCGTCACCTTCCCGCGGCTGGGCCAGACGTAACCGGTCACGATCCTCAGGAGGAGGGTTTTCCCGGCCCCGTTGGGCCCCAGGACGGTCCAGTGCTCCCCGGGACCGACCCTCCAGTTTATGTCGTTCAACAGGGTGAGGCCTCCCCTGGTGAGGGAGACCCCGTCCACCCCGATGGTCGTTTTTTCGTCGGATTTGTCTTCCATGGGTTCCGATCCGGGCGTTCGCGCGAGTCCCGCGCGTCCGTTTGCGCGAGCGTTGACGCGAACGCTTTAAATATTGACGGTTTTTTAGTAAATTTAAGGGGTTTCGGACCCTTTTCGAAATCCCCCGGAAAATGTTTTTTCCCCGGGGGGGAGGGCGGCGGGCCGGAAGCGGGGGGGTTTCGGGTCGAAAGCCCCGGGGCCCGCGATCCCGACCGCGATTCCGCCGGGCCTTTTTCGCCGGGACCGTCGCATTTTATGGGTATTTTCGTCCGATTGCAAAAAGTCTTCGGGGCCTCCGACCCCGCCCTTCCGGGGACACCCTTTTTCATCCCTTTCGCATGGAACGCGCATGGAATACATCGTCAGAAAAGCCCGCGTCCGGGACGTCCGGGGCATTTACAACACCCTCAGGAGCTTCGCCGAGGAAGAGCTTCTCCTTCCCAGGAGTTACGCCAACATCTACGAGATGCTTCAGACTTTCCACGTGGCCGCGGGAAAAGACGGGGATTCCCCGGTCATGGGGATAGGCGCCCTTCAGGTGGCTTGGGAGGACTTGGCCGAAGTGCGATCCCTGGCCGTGGGAAAGGAGCACAGGGGGCTGGGGATGGGGAAGGCCATAACCGCGGCCGTGGAGCGGGACGCCCGGGAGCTGGGGGTCAAAAAGATCTTCGCCTTGACCTACGTCCCCGAATTCTTCGAAAAACTCGGCTACGCGCGGGTGGGTCTCGACACCCTGCCCCAGAAGGTCTGGGCGGTGTGCTTCAACTGCGTCCATTATCCCGACTGCAAGGAAATAGCCGTGGTGAAGGAGTTGCGTCAAACCTGAAACGGCGGGGCGGGGGTTCGGGAGGGTTCGCGGGGGCTCAGTCGAAGAGCTTGTTCACCCGAAAATCGCTCTCCTCCGGGTCCGGGTTCGCCATCTCCTCCGCGGTGGGGAGGTCGTTCAGGGAGGGCAGGTCGAAGGTTTCGAGAAATCTCGCGGTGGTGGCGTACAGCATGGGCCTTCCGGGAAGGTTGTCCTGGCGGGAGGATATGCGGATGAGGTCCTTTTCCATGAGGGAGCGGAGGACCCCGCCCGCGTCGACCCCCCTCAACTTTTCTATCTCGGCCCTCAGGACCGGCTGGCGGTAGGCTATCACGGCCAGGGTCTCGAGGCCCGCCCTCGAAAGGCGGGCGGGGGACTTCTTTTTCAGGCGGATGGCGTAGACTCCGAATTCCGGGCGGCTTCTGAACTGATAGCCCCCGGCCACCTCCCGGACGCCGAAGGCCCTGTCGAGGGAGTTGTCGTACTCCTCCTTCAGTTCTTTCAAGGCCTCGTTTATCTCTTCGGGCCCGTACTCCCCCTCGAAGGCCGGGAGCAGTTTCTCGGCGTTCACGGGGCCTTCGGCCACGAAGAGAAGGGCTTCCACTATTTTTTTCAGGGGCTGCAAGGCTTTTCGCGTCTCCGTGTCAGGGCGCCCGGGGGGCGGGCCGCCGGCGCGGGAAAGATTGTTTTTCCCGACCCCGCGGCGGGTTCGGGTTCGCGGGGGTTTTCGGGGGGCTTTCCCCCCCGGCCCTCACCTGTAATCGAACTCCGGACCGGTCTCCGCGTCGGGGTTCGCGAGAAAGAGCCTCGGACCCGACCCGTCCTCCTCGTTGTCCTGGTGGAGACGCAAAAAACCGATTCTCGCGAGCTCGAGGGTCGCGAGAAAACTGAGGGCGGTCGTGAGTTTACCCCGGTTTTCCCCGGCGAGCTCCTTGAAATGGGCGTTCTTCTTTTCCAGCATGAAGAGGCGGATCTCGTTCAGCTTTTCCCCTATGGTCACGGTCTCGAGCTTGAAGTTTATGCCCGCGGTCGCTTTGGGGATTTTCTCCGCGAGTCCTTTCCAGGCCCGAACGAGTTCGAAGAGGGAAACCCTCAAGGGTCGTTCTTCGGGTTTGGGGGCCGCGGGGTCCGATTCGTCGAAGTCTTCGAAAGAGCCCCTCGAGAACACGTCCCTGTCCAAAAGAAGGCGTTCCCCCAAAGACTCCCCCATCTCCCTCACCTGGGCGTACTCGAGGAGGGGCCGCGCGAGGGTCATCCTCGGATCTTCCTCCGGCTCCTCCGTCCCGTCGTCGGGAGTCGGGAGGAGAAGCCGGGATTTGATTTGGGTGAGGGTGGCGGCCATGACCAGAAAGTCCCCGGCCGCGTCGAGGTTCAATTCTTCCAGGCGGGCCAGGTGTTCCAGGTACTGCTCGGTTATCAGCCCCACGGGGATGTCGTGGACGTCCACCTCGTTTTTCTTGATTAAATAGAGGAGAAGGTCCAAGGGGCCGGAGAAGGTGTCCCCCTCGAAGAAGTGGAGGTTGATGCTGATGTGGTCCCGGGCCTCGCTCACAGGAGAACCTCGTAAAAGAAGCCGGAGATCCTCCGGAAGTACCCGGTCAGGGCCCCGGAGGCCGAAAAGACCACGAGCGCGACGAAAAAGACGATGGCGTATCTGTGCAGCGCCTCCGTCGCGCGCGGGGGGAGGAACACGGAAAGGACCCTGAAGCCGTCCAGGGGCGGTACGGGGAGAAGGTTGAAGAAACAGAGCCCGATGTTCAGGAAAAAGGCGATGTAGAGCATCTTCTCCAGGGGCTCGGAAAAGAAGGCCGGGAGCCTGAAGAGAAGGTCGGTTTGGACGAAGGCCCTTATGAGAAGCGAGACCGCGACCGCGATGAGGAAATTGGCCAGGGGGCCCGCGATGGCCACGATGGCCATGCCCTTCACCGGATTCTTGAAATTCCAGGGGTTCACGGGGACGGGTTTGGCCCAGCCCACGATCCCCGAAAGGACTATGCACAGGGTCCCGATGAAATCCAAATGCACGAGGGGGTTCAGGGTGAGTCTCCCCTGTCTTTTCGCCGTGTCGTCGCCCAGGGCGTAAGCCGCCGCGGCGTGGGAGCACTCGTGGAAGGTGAGCCCCGCGAGCAGGGGCACTATGATGAGAAGGACGTTGCTTATCGATAACGTGAACATTCGACGATTCGGGCCTCTTGGGTGGGGAATTTTTTTGTTTCCGGGAGTTTTCGGGGAATTCGCGGGCGTCACGGGGAGGCGGGATCGGGTTTCGGGTCCCCGCGCTTCCGGAGTCTCGTCAAAAGGAGCCTCGCGCCCTTCCTCGGGGGAAAAACAAAGAGGGACGGCTCGAGGGTCGTTTCGCGAAGAGCCTCCAAAAGCTCCCCGGTCCTTTCCCTCGGAAGGCACAGCGAGAAGGTCCCCCCGGGTTTGAGGAGTCTTTCCGCGGTCCCGATCAGATCCGCGAGTGTCCCGTCGGTCTCGTGCCGGGTCGATCCGAAGGGCCCTTTCCCGACCCTGTGGCTCTTGGTCGGAAAGTAGGGCGGGTTGGACACCAGGAGATCCGCCGGGCCCCCGAGGTCCTCGGGCGCGAGCTCCCTGTGGTCCCCGATGAGCGTCCGAATCGCCGGGCGGTCCCGGTCACCGAGAAGGGATTCCGCCCGGGCGACGTTGGCCGCGAGGAAGGGTTCGAAGGCGGCGAGAATCTCGACGAGGACTAGGGTCCCGAGTCCCTTGAGCCTGCCCGAAACCAAGGCCTCCAGACCCACCACCCCGGAACCCGCCCCCAAATCCGCCGCGATTCCCCCCGAACGCTTGGGAAGAAACCCGGCGAGAAGAATCGAGTCCTCGGAAAACCCGCGGCCGTTCCCCGGTTGAGCCCAGTCGTCGCGAAGGGGCTTTTTCGGTTTTGTTCC
>JAITKT010000382.1 GCA_031278225.1 Deltaproteobacteria bacterium | reverse complement strand
AAGGTCGAGAGAAACGACCTTTACTGGGACGGCAAACCGCCCTTCGACGAAGTGAATCTCATAACGATAACGGATCCCAACACCAGGACCATGGCCCTCCAGAACGGGGACATCGACATCACGACCAACACCAGCGCCACGGACATGCCCGTCTTCCTGAGCAATCCCGACTTCGTCGTGGAGGAAACCGAGGGTATAAGGGTCGTCATGGCTTACATGCAGAACGCGAAGGCTCTCTCGGACCCGAATTTGAGAAAAGCCGTGAAGTCGGCCTTGGATCTGAAAGTCTTCGCGGAAAAGGTCCTGAGCGGACGTTATTCCGAGGCCAAGGGCCCGCTTCCCTCGGTGCTCGGATACGGCTTTGACTCTTTGGTCGACCCTTACGCTTACGATCCCGCGAAAGCCAAAGCTTATCTTTCCGACGCAGGTTACGCCGACTCCGACGGGGACGGCTACGTCGACAAGGACGGGAAGAATCTGGAAATCAACTACACCTACTACACCGGGAGGGCCGAGTTTCCCCTTCTCGTCGAAGCCACCGAAAACGCCTTGAAAGAAGTCGGCGTGAAGATCAACCTCGACCAGGTGGAGAGCGGTGTTTTCGGCACCAAGAGAAGGAACGGGGACTTCGATCTTTTGGTCATGAGCGTCGCGACCGCGGGAACCGGGGATCCCCAGCCCTTCCTCGTCTCCCACTTCGAAACCGGTTCCTTCAACAACAACGGCGCTTATTCCAATCCCGAGGTCGACGCCCTCTTCGCCGATTTGAAGGGCGAGTTCGATCCGGCCAAGAGGGAGGAAATAATCGCGAAGGTTCAGGTCGCTCTTTTGAACGATCCGGGTTACATTTTCTACGTCTACCCCAAGAGCAACATGGTTTACAACAAAAAGCTCGCGGGGGTGGAGACCCTGCCCGTGGACTACTACTGGGTGAACGGCAAGATGGATTTCAAGTGACGCGAACGACGGATTCCCCGGGGAGCGAGGCCACCCGCGCGAAGCCCCCGGGGAATCTCTTTTTCGCTCCCGAACGGAATCAAAGCAAATTGAATCAAACAAAACCGAATCGAATGAAACAAGCCAAACCAAACCACGGGAGAACGCGGATGAAAAAGTTTTTCGCTTTGACGTGTCTGGGCTTTATCCTTCTTTTGGCCGCCATGGCTCCCCCGGCCGGCGCCGCCGACCCGGCGAAAAAGGTCCTGAACTTCGGAAATTTCGGGAACATCGACGGTCTGGATCCCGCGGTCGACTGGGACAGCTGGTACGTGGTCCGGGCGGGAATGGGCGAGTGCCTGATAAAATTCGACAAGAACATGACCAATCAACCCTGGCTCGCTACTTCCTGGTCCGTCGCGGACGACAAACTCACCTGGACCTTCAAGATCAGGGAAGGCGTGAAGTTCTCCAACGGCAATCCCCTCGACGCCGAGGCCGTGAAAAAGAATTTCGAGAGGGTTTTGGAAAAGGCCCGGGCGAGGTTCGAGTCGGAGTTCTTCAAATACGAATTCATCGAGGCCAACGGTCAGGACCTCATAATCAAAACCGCCGTTCCCGCGCCGGGCCTTCCCGGAATGCTCGGGGATCCCCTTTTCATGGTGATTGACGTCGCGACGGTGACCGACGCCATCGCGGCCAAGGGTGGCGACGCCACCGGACCCTACAAGTTCGTTTCCCTGGAAAACGGCGTCCTGAAGCTTACGAGAAACGACCTCTATTGGGGCGGGAGGCCGCCCTTCGACGAGGTGAACCTCGTTTCGATACCCGACCCCAACACGAGGAGCATGGCCCTCCAGAACGGGGACATCGACATCACGACCAACACCAGCGCCACGGACATGCCGGTTTTCATGAACAACCCCGACTTCGTCGCGGAGGAAACGGAGGGAGTGAGGGTCGTCATGGCCTACATGCAAAACGCGAAAGGCCTCGCGGACCCGAACCTGAGAAAGGCGGTGAAGGCCGGTTTGGACTTGAGGGTCTACGCCGACAAGGTCCTGGGCGGACGCTATTCCCCGGCCAAGGGACCGCTTCCGGGCGTGCTCGGGTACGGTTTCGACACCCTCGTCGACCCTTACGCCCATGACCCCGCCAAAGCCAAGGCGCTCCTCGCCGACGCCGGCTACTCCGACTCCGACGGGGACGGCTTCGTCGACAAGGACGGGAAACCCCTGGAAATCGGTTTCACGTACTACGCCACCAGGGCGGAATTTCCCCTCTTGGCGGAGGCGACCGAAAGGTCCCTGAAGGACGTCGGAATCAAGGTCAATCTCGACCAGGTCGAGAGCGGGGTTTTCGGCACCAAGAGAAAGAACGGGGACTTCGACATTCTCATCATGAGCGTCGCGACGGCGGGAACGGGGGATCCCCAGCCCTTCCTCGTCTCCCACTTCGAGACCGGGGCATTCAACAACAACGGCGCCTACTCCAATCCCGAGGTCGACGCCCTCTTCGCGTCCCTGAAGGGCGAGTTCGACCCGGACAAGAGAAGTGAAATAATCGCGAAGGCGCAGGTCGCTCTTTTGAACGACCCCGGTTACATATTTTACGTCTACCCCAAGAGCAACATGGTCTACGCGAAAAAGCTCGTCGGGGTCGAGACCCTGCCCGTGGATTTTTATTGGATGAACGACAAAATGGATTTCAAGGATTAGAACCCGCGTCCCCCGGGGCCCGAAACCCCCGGGGACTCTCTTTTTCAAGGGCCCCGCGGGTTCCGGGCCGCGCGCGTTCCCGTTTTCCCGGTTTTTCTCCCGCCGCCGCCCGGTCGCGGGGGAAAATCCGGGGCTTTCCCGGGGCGGGGAATTCAAAAAAAAGCCCCCGCGAAATCCCCCCGACTCACTCCTCTCCTTTCGTTTTTTCCTCCCAAAACAATCAATGAAAACGGGACGGTCGCACCGCGAAACGACCCGACCGGAGCCAATGTTCCGGCCGGTCGGATTTTTTTCGGGCGCGGGCGTTTCCGACCGCCGGGAACCGCGACGACGGAGAACGAACCGGCCGGGGCCCCGAAAACCGGTCCCGCGGGCAACCGTTTCGGCGTTTCCGATCGAAAAGAACGTAAAAATGTCATTCAAACAATTCATGAGTTGGCTGGGGAGATTCCTTCTTTCCCTTTTGGGGGTGAGTTTGATTACGTTCACCCTCACGGCCCTGATACCCGGGGATCCCGCGGAGCTCATGCTCACGGCCATGGGCACCTCCCCTCCCCCGGAGGTGCTGGAGAAGGCCAGGGCCGACATGGGTCTGGACAAGCATCCGGTGGTGCGCTACCTGGAATGGTTGGGCAGGGCGGCGCGAATGGAC
>JAITKT010000336.1 GCA_031278225.1 Deltaproteobacteria bacterium | reverse complement strand
CGGACGCGGACGGCGTCGCCCCGGGGGCCGCGGGTTCGGGTTCGGTCGAACGGACCACGGGGATTAAGGCCAAATTCTTTATGACGTCCCCGAGGCCCGGAAGACCCGCCGCCAAAGATTTCAGGGTTTCGTCCAGGGTCTCGAGACCGCGCCTCGCGTCCTCGATGAGGCGTTCGTCCGCGGGAGGGCCCTCGTATTTTTTCACGAGTCGGAGGTTTCTTTCCTTCCACCAGTCCAGGGCGTTCACCCTCGCCCTCATTCTTTTGAGCGGCGGGAAAAGACCGGGCCAGAAGTTTTTCAAAAGCTCCGAAAGAAAGAGGGACGCCGGTTTCATCGCGGGAATTCCCTCGAGCTCGAGCAGGCTCGCGGCGAAGTAAACCGCGACCAGAAGGTCTTTGGATTCCTTTTCGAGGATCCCGGCCCCGAGATTTCTAACCTTTTCCCAATTCACCCCGCCCTCGGCCCCGGAGAGGGAATTGAGCCTCTCCACCTCGGCCTGGAGTTCCAGAAAAGCCGGCCCGAGGCGCGAGTCCCCCCCGGCGGGATTGTCGCCCGGAATGGGTTTCGCGGCGAGATCTTGAAGGTTTTCCGGAAGGCTCATGCGGGGTCACCCGTGACCAAGGGAGAAAGGGGA
This sequence comes from Deltaproteobacteria bacterium, assembly GCA_031278225.1. GTDB lineage: Bacteria > Desulfobacterota > Desulfarculia > Adiutricales > Adiutricaceae > JAITII01. The sequence goes on along the minus strand of JAITKT010000336.1, from coordinate 9,071 downwards.
TAAAGGGGAAGGGCGGAAAACCGGCCTCACCGTCATTTCTCGAGCCCGGGCACGAAAGCGCCGTCCGGGCCGACGCGAACGACCATGGTCCCCGCGGTTTCCGTCTTGTCGGCGATGTTTTCCAGGATGTGCTTGGAAAGGTCGGGGATCACGTCGGCCTCGAGGACGAGGTCTATGTTTCTCGCGCCCGTCCCCCCGTCCAGGCATCTTTCGGCGATGGTTTTCGCCACCCCGTCCTCGAAGCGCAAAACGAGCCCGTTGTTGCGGAGCGCTCTTTCCTTCAGTTTTTCCAGTTTTTGCCCGGTTATGAGGGTCAGGGCGGCGGCGTCAAGACATTCGTAGGGAACGACCGTCATTCTCGCGAGCAGGGCCGGCTTGAAGTAAGCGAGGAGAGCGGGTCTCAGGGCCCCGACCGTTTCCTCGAAAGAGGGTTTGGGGTCCGCGTCCCGGAAGGATTCCATGACGTCGGTCCCGAGATTGGAGGTGAGAAGGATGAGGGTGTTTTTGAAACCGATCTTCTTCCCCTCCCCGTCGGAAAGCTCGCCCTTGTCGAAGACCTGGTAAAACAGGTTCAGGACGTCCGGGTGGGCCTTTTCCACCTCGTCCAACAACACGACCGAGTAGGGTTTCTGTCTCACGGCTTCGGTCAGGACCCCGCCCTCCCCGTAACCAACGTAGCCCGGGGGGCTCCCCGTGAGTCTCGTGACCGTGAACTTCTCCTGAAATTCGCTCATGTTGACCGTTATGACGCTCGTCTCGTCCCCGAAGAGAAGGGACGCGAGGGCGAGACCGGTCTCGGTCTTCCCCACCCCGGAGGGACCCGCGAGGAGAAAGACCCCCATGGGACGGGCGGGGTCCCGGAGGCCCGCCTTGGAGGCCCGGATGACCCGGGAGATGGCCTTGAGGGCGTTTTCCTGGCCCTTGATCCTCTCGTTCAAAAGACTTTCGAGATTGGCGACGGTGGAGGCCTGTTCCCGGGCGAGCCTCCCCAGGGGAATGCCCGTCCAGTCGGAAACCACCTTGGCCACCACCTCGGAGGTGACCTCCGCGTCCATGAGGGGGTCGTCCCCGGCGAGGTCCTGGAAATTCTTTTTGGCGGTCTCGTATTCGGCGAAAAGTTTTCCCTCGTCGGGGGCGGGACTTTCCTCTTTTTCGGATGCCTTCCCGTCTTCCGGTTTATCTTTTTCGGGTTTGGCTTCTTCCGTTTTCTCTTTTTCGGGGTCCTCTTTTTCGGGTTTCGCGGCCCCCGGGGCTTTGCCCTCCCCTTCTTTTTTGGCGTCCAGCCAGGCCCTTTCGGCCTTGGCCAGGGCCGCGGCGGCGTCCCTCTGGAGGGTCCATTTTTCCCGGAGCTTCCCGTTCTCTTCCTCGACGGCCGCTATTCTTTTTTCGAGCTCTTCGGCGTCCCCGCCCTTTTTCCCGTTTTCCTTCGACTGGTCCCTTTCGAGGCCGTCCAGTTCCCTCCGGAGGGCCTGGGCCTTTCTCTCCCCGTCCTCGAGGGCGGCGGGTTTCGCGAACATCCCCACCTTCACCCTCGCGCAGGCCGTGTCCAGAAGGTCCACGGCCTTGTCGGGAAGAAAGCGCCCCCGCACGTAACGGTCGCTCATCTCGGCGCAGGTGACGATCGCCTCGTCCTTAATGACCACGCCGTGACTCTTTTCGTAGGAATCCCTGAGTCCGCGGAGGATCAGGGCGGCCGTTTCCGGGGAGGGCTCGTCGAGGATCACGGGTTGAAAGCGTCTTTCCAAAGCGGGATCTTTTTCGAAATACTTTTTGTATTCCTTCCAGGTGGTGGCGGCGCAGGTCCGGAGCTCACCCCGGGCCAAGGCGGGCTTCAAAAGATTGGAGGCGTCGGAGCCCCCCGGGGAGCCCCCCGCCCCGACGAGGGTGTGAGCCTCGTCGATGAAGAGGATGATGGGTTTGGGACTGTTCTTTATCCGGTCCGTCACGCCCGTTAACCTTCTTTCGAACTCCCCCTTGACGCTCGCCCCGGCCTCCAGAAGTCCCAGGTCGAGGGCCATGAGGGTCACGCCTTGAAGATTTTCGGGGACGTCGCCCTCGGAGATCCGCAAGGCCAGTCCCTCCATCACCGCCGTCTTTCCCACCCCGGGTTCCCCCACGAGGATGGGGTTGTTTTTCCTCCTCCTCGCGAGGATGTTTATCATGCTCCTTATCTCGTTGTCCCGGCCGAAGACGGGATCCAGTTTCCCCTCCTTGGCCTTTTTCGTGAAATTGTCGCAGTACTTGGAAAGGAAGTCCTCCCCTCCCGAGGCGGGTATTCCCCCGCCGGTCCCGGGTGATTCCCCGGGGGTTTCGCCCGCGGCGCCCGGGGCGGGAAGGATCTCGTTTTCGACCGAGTTCGCGAAAATCGCGTTGAACTCTTTGGAGAGGGCGTCCCGTGAAATCTTCGCGAGCTCGGGGAGGGATCCCCCCTGGCCGTAGAGCCCGGGACGTTTCAAATAGGCCTCCAGAACGGTCCCGGTCCTCACTTTGGCGTGGTTGTGGTCAATGGACCCCACGACCCAGGCGGCCTCCAAAAGGTCGAGCAAAACCTGGGAAAACACCACCCTTCCGGTGTTCCCCCGGGAAAAGCTCTCGAGGGCCGCGTTCAGTTGTTTCAGAAGCAGAACCCCGTCAAGCTTGAAAAATTCCGTCGCGATTCGGATGTCCGAGTCTTGGTTTTCCAGGGCTTTCCGGAAAAAATGTTCCGCCGCCACCTCGTGGTTGGTCCTGTTCACGGCGAGTTCCGAGGCCTTGGCGAGGATCAGCCGGGTCGGGTCGTTCAGCTTGGCTATCAACGATTTTATGTCCGTGCCCAACATGAGTGGCCCTTTTTCCTTGGCGAACGCGTTCGGGCGGTGGAAATCGGCGGTTTCGGGGGGGGACCGCGGACGCCCGACGCGCCCGCGCCCCCCCCCGAAACGTCAAAACCGTCCCGCCTTTCCCGGGGAGGTCCCCGGTCAGGCCTTCCAATCGTCCACGAACTCTATGTTCCCGTCGTTGTAGGTCCAGGTGATCCTGGAGTAGGTGAAGGCGATCTTCTCCATGTCGTGGTAAGGCTTGTTCTCCGGGAGGAAGGTCGTGGGGGTGTACTCGGTGGCGTTCACCACTATGGCCTCCTCCAGCTTGACGGTGAAGTATTTCTCCTCGGTCCCGTCGGGCTTGATGCGGTAGTAGTCGAGCGTGACCGTGAGCTGCTCCCCGGTGCAGACCGCCTTGAAGATCTTGGGGCTGGCCTGGTCCTTGTGCTTGATGATTTCCAGAGGGTGGTGGATCCTCTGGCCGGTGGGAAGACCCGTGTGGGTGTCCTTGGGGATCTCGACGGTGTGTTCCGCCCCGTAGACCAGAATCTTGTCCTTCTTGTCTCCGCCCTGGGCGCAATCGCCCTTGATGTCGCCTTGTGATTTGCCGTTGATGGCCAAATAAGCCGTGAGTGCCATTTTTAACGTCTCCTGTCGCGAACGTCCCCTTTTTTCGGCGGGGGAACTGTCGGGTTTGGACGGGGCGCGCCCGCGGCGGGCCCCCGGTGGTTCGTGGAAAAAATTTCCTTCGAATTATTTTTTGAAACCTCGCAAACGAACTCGCGCGCGAAAAAGGCAAAATTCGTCCGTTGACCGCGACGCCGAACGGCGGATCGCGGCGCGCCCCGCGGGCCGGGGGACCCCGTCGCGCGAAATCACCCCCGGCCCCCGGACGGAATGTCAGGTCTTGTCGAGCTTGCCCGTCAGGGAAAGAGTGAAGTTGGCGCCCATGTATTTGAAGTGGGGAGTGGCCTTGATGCTCACCGCGTACCAGCCCGGATCTCCCTCCACGTCGCTCACGATTATCTCGGCCGCGCGTAAGGGTCTCTTGGAACGGGTGGTGGGATCGGGGTTGTCCATTTCGGTCACGTACCGGCTGATCCATTTGTTGAGCTCGCGCTCGAGGTCCGTCCTGCTCTTCCAGGTCCCGATGTTTTCCCTCTGCATGACCTTCACGTAATGGGCGAGCCGGTTCATGACGTACATGTAGGGGAGCTGGCAGGAGAGCTTGTAATTGGTCTCGGCGATTTTCCCCTCCGGGGTGTTGGGGAAGATCTTGGGGGCCAGGGCGGAGTTGGCGGAGAAGAAGGCGGCGTTGTCGCTGTCCTTGCGCATGGTCAGGGCCATGAAACCCTCTTCCGCGAGCTCGAACTCCCTTCTTTCGGAGATCATGGTCTGGGTGGGGATCCTCGTCTGGAGACTCCCCTTTTCCTCGAAGTGGTAGAGGGGGAGGTTTTCCACCGCGCCGCCGCCCTGGGGCCCTATGACGTTGGTGTTCCATCTGTATTTGGCGAAACTGTCCGCGAGTCTGGAGGCGAAGGCGAAGGAGGTGTTGCCCCAGGAAAATTCGTCGAGGTTGTCGGCCTTTTCCCGGTAGTTGAAACTCTTGACCGGGACCGTGTCCTGTCCGTAGGGAAGCCTCAAAAGAAACTTGGGCATGGTGAGCCCGACGTAGCGGGCGTCCTCGTTTTCCCGAAAAGACCTCCAGGCGGCGTATTGGGGTCCCTCCAAAATGGAGTGGATGTCCTTGAGGTTGGGAAGTTCCTGCCAGGATTTGATGCCGAAGAAGGATTCGCTCGCGGCCCCGATGAAGGGGGCGTGGCTCATGGCCGCCACTTGGGCCGCGTAGCGCAGGAGTTCCATGTCCCGGGGACCGGGTCCGAAGTCGTAGTCGGAGATTATGGAGGAAAAGGGTTTGCCCCCGAACTGGCCGTACTCCGCCGTGTAGACGTGTTTGTAAAGACCGCTCTTCACGATCTCCGGGCTGTCCTGGAAATCGTTCAAGAGGTCCTCCTTGGAGAGGTTTATGAACTCGACGCGGTTGTTCTGCCTGAAATCGGTCTGGTCCACCAGGTACTTGAGGCTCCTCCAGGAGGACTCCAGTTTTCTGAAGGTCTCGTCGTGGAGGATGAGGTCCATCTGTTTGGTGAGCTTCTTGTCCAGTTCCAGGATCATGTCGTCGACCAGCTGGCTGGAAATCTTGGCGTCGGGGTCGGTCTGAATGAGCTCCGCCAGAAAGGCCTCGAGTCCCGCCTTGGTGGCGTCGTAGCCGGAGTCGCCCGGCTTTATTCTGGAAGCCTCCACTATCCGGTCGAGGAGATCGGTTTCGGAGGCCGGGGCTTCCGGGGCCGCCGCTTCCTTTTCGGCTTTTTTTTCTTCTTCGGCCATTTGGATGTCTCCGCTTTCGGCGCTCGACGCCGGTTGATTCTTTTGAATTTGACTTTTGACTTAAATCCGTTTCCCGGGTTCGATGTTGAGGGCGGAAATGATTTTGGCCCTGGCGTCCTCGTCTTTCACGAGATCCTGGATCTTCCTCCGAAACTCGGGGACGTTCGCCAAAGGCCCTTTCAGGGTCTTCAGGGCTTCCCGGAGCTCCAGAAGGGCCCTCAATTCCGGGACGTTCTTCGCCACGTTGTCCGGGGTGAAGTCTTTGAGGGAATCGATCTTGAGGCTCACGGCCATCTTGGCGTCCGGGTCTTCGGTCAGGGTGTTGTCGACGTTTATGTCCAGCTTCAGCCCCTGACCCTTCAAAACGTCGTCGAAGTTGTCCTTGTTGACGTTTATGGGAGTCCTGTCTTCCACCGGCCTTTCGTCGGGTTGTTGGGTGAAGTCCCCGATGACGAGGAGCTTGTTCGGGAGTTCGACCTCGGCCTGAGCGTCTCCGGTCGCGGGTCTGTAGACGATGTTCACCCGTTCTTTGGGGGCCACGGAAGTTTCGTTGCTCATTTGAAAACCTCTTCGGAATCGTTTGTCGTTTGGTTTTTTTTTCGAATCCCCGGAAAAGGTCCCTCTCCGGCGGGCGTCATTCATTCGACCATTTTATCCCGGTTTTCGACTCTTTGCGACCGGTCATTTTTTCGGGGGCCTTTTTTGCCCGTTCCCGGTTTTCCCGAAAGCCACCGCCCGGGGTACCGGGACCCGGACCCGGGACTCCGTCCGGAAGCCCCTCGCCCCGCAGGGACGCTTCCGGGGTCTTCGCCCCGATCCCCCGTCGTTCCCCACCGTCTCCGCGCGGTCCGTTTTCTCCGTGACGTCAATCCTTATTCTTCCGTCTTTTCCTTTGTCTTTTCGGCGAAGGTCTTTTGATTGCGCGGGATTTCAAGGGGTTCGCGATTCGGGTTCGCGAATTTTTTAAGTTTGTTTCTTAAAATTGTCATTAACCGGGGGACGGGGTTAACCGGTCCCGGTCTTGACGAAGGGAAGCCCGGGTCAAAAAAAACCGCCCCCAAAGGGTCCGGACCCGAATCGGGACCCCCGTGAGGCGGTTGTGTGCCGAAAAACCCCCGGGGGTCTTCCCGCGAACGGCTTTTCACTCCTCGGTTTTCGGCTCCGGTTTGACGATCTTGGAAAGATCGCGGTGGGCGGGCTTCACCACCTTCCCCATCTTGATGCATTGGGCGCAGGCGCGTATTCTCTTGACGCCGCCTCCCGACTGATGACGGACGGTCTGAAGGTTGGGTTGCCACAGTTTTTTGGATTTGTTGTTCGCGTGGGACACCTTGTGTCCGTTCTGGGCTTTTTTGCCGCATATGTCGCATACTCGGGACATTTTCCGACGACTCCTCTCGATATCCGTTGTTTTGGCCCCGGAGTCGGATTGACGTTCCGGGCCAAAAGGGAACCCTCACCATAGCACAAACGGGCCGATTTTACAAAGACAATTTCGCCGGGCCCGCGGGACGTCGGGGAAAGACGAGAGGGAAAAGCCGACGAGGGGAAAAACGAAACCTTTCCGGGCGCGTTCGATTCGCGTTTTAAGCCAAATGAGCCTCAATTCAATCAATTATCGCCAATTTGACGTTTACCCGCGCGCAAAACACCCTCCCAAAAAACAACTCAAAACAAAGGTTTTTTGTTCATGGCGTTTTCCCTCGCCACCTTGAAACGGTTCAGGGATTTTCGGATGTGTTCCTCGTCGGCGCAGAGACTCAGCCGGAAATGGCCGCTTCTTTTGAAACCCGTGCCGGGAACGGCCAGTATCAGCTCCTGCCTCAGGTAAACCGTGAAATCGGAGTCCGATTCGATGGGGCACTTGGGAAAAAGGTAGAAGGTTCCCTCGGGGGGAGTGAGGTCGTAACCCATGTCCGCCAAGGCCTCCGAAAGAAGCTTCGACCTTTTTTCGTAAACCGAAAGGTCGGCGTTTTTGCGGAGCAGCCTCGCGGCCGTCCTCTGGACCAGAGCCGGGGCGTTCACGCTACCGAGGATTCTGTTCGCGAGGGTCACCGCGAGAAAAAGCTCTTCCGCGTCGCCGTCCGTCTTGGGGCTTATGGTCACGTAACCCAGGCGTTCGCCCGGTATGGAAAGGTCCTTTGAGAAGGACGTTACCGATATGGAATAAGGATAAGAGGCGAATATCGAGGGGGCCTTCTTGCCGTCGAATACTATTTTTTTATAGGGCTCGTCGGCTATGAGCACTATGGGTCTTTTGAGCTTTTGGTTGGCCAGGGTCAAAACGTCCCCGATGGCCTTCAGCTCCCCCGCGTCGTAAACGGCCCCCGTGGGATTGTTGGGGGTGTTCACGATTAAGGCTCTGGTCTTGGGCGTTATGCTTTTCGCCAAGGCCTCCGGATCCGGTCTGAATTTTCTGTCCGTTTCCACCTGAACGATGACGCCCGCGTGGTTGTCGGCGTAAAAACCGTATTCCACGAAATAGGGAGCCAGAACCATTACCTCGTCCCCGGGGTCCAGAACGGCCTTGAGGACGCAGTTGATTCCCCCCGCGGCCCCCACCGTCAGAACCACGTTGTCGGCGACAAAAGTTTCCCCGAACTCTTCTTTGTTTTGTTCGGTGACGTAGTCCGCGAAGGCCTTTCTCACTTCTTCCAAACCGGCGTTGGGCATGTAGCCGTGGACCCCGGGCTTGTTTTCCTTAATCACTTCGGAAAGGGTCTCCGCGAATTCGGTCGGAGGCGAAAGGTCCGGGTTTCCGAGGGAGAAGTCGAAGACGTTATCCGCGCCGTATTGATTTTTGAGTTTAATCCCGTCCTCGAACATGGCGCGTATCAGACTGCCTTTGTTGACCGCGTCCCTCATTTTTTCGCTGACAAGCATTCGTGTTCTCCGTGTGTTCGGGCTTTGCCCGGGCCTTTCCGACAAAAGAGCGTTCTTTTCTCGAAACCCGCCAAAATCATTGTCGGGTCCTCAAATCGCGAATTGTGGTTTTATGTCTTATTTGGTCTCTTCGCGCGGTTTTTGCCGTGAAACGCGGTTTGTCCGCGGACGCGCCGATATCGCGCTTGGCGGGCAATCCAAATCTAAGCGGGAAGAGGAAGGAGGGTATGAAGAGACGGGTATTCGCGCGGGAGTTTCATCATGAAACGTTCTTGTTTTCGGTTTTTTCCAAATCAATTCGATGTCTTCGCGTTTCAAAACGCGCGTTTATCGGGATGACAAAATAAACGTCAATTAACGCGTCGAAGTTTCATGACAAAAAAAACAAACCGCCCCGAAGGCGTCGCGTCCGACACTCTCAATCCCGACTCTTATACATCAATTCGCCGCCAAAATCAATAGTGGCAAAGCTTTTGGGATCCCGGTGACGGGGAAGCGGCGTCCCGAAAGCATGTCAAACAAATCATTTGTGTTTATTACAAAACGTAAACAATGACAACGCCAAACAGAAAAGTTTCACGTGAAACGGGACGTCTTGCCATAAAGTAAAAGACCCGCGCGAGAGAGCAAGCGTCTTTCTCGCGGCTCATTTGGTTTTAACCCGTGCGATTATTAAGATTTATCGTTGATGACGACAACAAATCAATAAGTTTCACGTGAAACGGAACCTGCCTCTTGTTTTAAACCAATACGAAAAGACCTTTAATCAGCCATTAAATCAATGTCATTTTGGTCGTTCGCGGATTATTCTCTCATTATCATAAAGATTAACTATGTATTGACCCACCGAAAGAAGAAATTTCCGGTGAAATCGAACCGATTGTCCGGACCGATGATTCATGATTGGCTGACGATCCCATTAAACCGCGTCATCGCCATCGCACGCGTGTTTTTGTTTTGGAAAAATGAAGATCTTTCATTGTTCGCGACGTAAAATACATA
>JAITKT010000334.1 GCA_031278225.1 Deltaproteobacteria bacterium | reverse complement strand
GAGCCCGGGGTGGGCTGCGCCGGGAGGGGCATCATCACCTCCATCGGCCTTCTGGAGAGGCTGGGGGCCTACACCGAGGACCTCGACTACGTGTTCTACGACGTCCTGGGCGACGTCGTATGCGGCGGGTTCGCCATGCCCATCAGGGAGGGAAAGGCCCAGGAGATCTACATAGTCTGCTCGGGCGAGATGATGGCGCTCTACGCCGCCAACAACATCTCCAAGGGCATCAGGAAGTACGCAAACACGGGCGGCGTGCGCCTGGGCGGGCTCATATGCAACAGCCGCAACGTGGACGGCGAGGCGGACCTGGTGGAGAGCGTGGCCAGGGAACTCGGGACCCAGATGATCTATTTCGTGCCCCGGGACAACATGGTCCAGAGGGCCGAGATCCACAAACAGACGGTCATCCAGTACGACCCCGACTGCAAGCAGGCCGGGGAATACCGGAACCTCGCGGAGAAGATAGACGCGAACGACATGTTCGTGATCCCCACGCCCCTCGCCCAGGAGAGGCTCGAGTCCATTCTCATGGAGCACGGTCTCCTGTAGACCTTCGGGACGTTTCGGGCCGGCGCGTTTTCCCCGATTTTCTTTTTTCCCGTTTTCGTTTCTTTTTTTCGTTTTCGTTTTCGTCAGGTTTTCATCGTTTTTTTTGTCGTCGTCGTTTTTTTCCCGGTTTCGGGGATGAATTCGCCAAAGAGGAAAAGATGCTGCTCATAAAAGCCATAATAAGGCCCGAAAAGACCACGGCGGTCATAACGGAGCTTCTCGCGGCCGGTTATCCGGCCCTGACCAAGGTGGACGTTTACGGCCGCGGGAAACAAAAGGGCATAGTTTTGAACGACGTCCATTACGACGAACTCCCCAAGGAAATGTTATTGATCGTCTGCGAGGACGAGGACAGGGACGACATCGTGAGCGTCATAATACGCGCGGCCAGGACCGGCGAGGGTCATTTCGGGGACGGGAGGATCTTCGCGCTTCCCGTGGAAAACGCCTGGACCATAAGCACGGGGAAGGAAGGGCTGTGATGAAGGAGATCATGGCCATCGTCCGGTCGACGAAGGTCGGGCGGACCAAAAACGCCCTCGCCGCGGCGGGTTTCCCGGGTTTCACCTGCGTTCCCTGTCTCGGGAGGGGAAAAAAGCTCATGGACCCCGGGGTTTTGAAGCTCATCATGGAGAGCGGGGAACTGCCCCTCACCGCGGCGGGCGAATCCATGACCGAGGCCTCGAGGCTGATTCCCAAGAGGCTCTTCAACGTAATCGTCGAGGACGAACGGGTGAGGGACGCCGTCGACGTGATAATCGCCGTCAATTCCTCCGGGCACCCGGGGGACGGAAGGATCTTCGTGCTCCCGGTGACGGCGTCGTACAGCGTCCGCCTGGGCGCGGAAACCGAGGTTTGAGGGAATGGCGGAAGTCAAAACCGAAATACTTTCCAAATACAAGGCCAAGGTCTTCAAGAGCAGGAAGGACCACATCCTCGAGATCGACAACCGGGGGGACCAAATCATAGCCGCGAACACCAGGGCCATCCCCGGGATCATGACCAACCGCGGCTGCTGCTACGCCGGCTGCAAGGGCGTGGTTCTGGGTCCCCTGAAGGACACCCTGGTCCTGACCCACGGGCCCATAGGCTGCGGCTTCTACTCCTGGGGCACGCGGAGAAACAAGGCCAGGGCCAACGAAGACGGGGAAAACTACGTGCAATACTGCTTTTCCACCGACATGCAGGAGCCGGACATAGTCTTCGGGGGGGACAAGAAACTCAGGAAGGCCATAGAAGAGGCCTTACGGATCTTCAAGCCCAAGAGGATCATGATCTGCTCCACCTGCCCCGTGGGACTCATCGGCGACGACATCCACGCCGTGGCGGCCTGGGCGGAGAAGGAGCACGGCATAACCTGTCTCGCCTTTTCCTGCGAGGGTTACAAGGGCGTGAGCCAGAGCGCCGGGCACCACATAGCCAACAACGGCCTCATGAAGAGGATCATCGGCACCGACGACCGCGAGGTCCCGGGAAAACACAAGGTCAATCTCCTCGGGGAATACAACATCGGGGGAGACGGCTGGGAGACGGAGCGGATCCTGAGGAAGATAGGCTATTCCGTGGTCTCGGTCTTCACCGGGGACGGGGCCGCGGCCGACCTCGCCCGCTCCCACAAGGCCGACCTGAACCTCGTCCAGTGCCACCGGTCCATAAATTACGTGGCCGAGATGATGCGTTCCGCCTTCGGGACCAATTGGCTCAAAATAAATTTCATAGGCTTGAACTCCATCGCCGAATCCCTCAGGAACATGGCCGAGTTTTTCGGCGAGGAGAGCCTCAGGGAACGCACGGAAGAGGTGATAGAGGAGGAAAGCGCGGCCATCGCCCCCGACGTGGCCCGTTACAGGGAACGCCTGGAGGGGAAGAAGGCGGCGATTTTCGTGGGGGGCAGCCGCTCCCACCACTACCAGGACCTTCTCCGGGACTTCGGGGTCAGGACGGTTCTCGCGGGCTACGAGTTCGCCCACAGGGACGACTACGAGGGCCGGGACGTCATCCCCACCATCAAGGAAGACGCGGACTCCAAGAACATCGAGAATCTCGCGATCGAAAAGGACGTCCGCTACCGGGCGATTCTCTCCGAGGAGCGGGCCCTGGAGCTGAAGGAGAAGATAGGTCTCGAGAACTACCGGGGACTCATGAAGGACATGGAGGACGGGAGCTACGTGGTGGACGACCTGAACCACTACGAGACCGAGGCCTTTCTGGAACTTTTGAAACCGGACATCTTCTTTTCCGGGATCAAGGACAAGTACGCGGCCCAAAAGGGAGGGACGCTCTCGAGGCAGCTGCACTCCTACGACTACAGCGGGCCCTACTCCGGTTACAGGGGGGCCCTGGTCTTCGGAAGGGACCTCACCATGGGCCTCTACGCCCCGGCGTGGAAACTCGTGACCCCGCCCTGGGCCGAAAAAGAGAGCCCCGAAACGGCCGAAAGCCGAAAAGAGGATCCGGATGCTTGACCAAACCCCGAAGGAAATCAGCGAAAGAAGCGCCTTGAGGATCAATCCCCTGAAGACCTGCCAGCCCGTGGGGGCCCTCTACGCCGCCTTGGGCGTCAAAAGGTGCATGCCCCACAGCCACGGGAGCCAGGGCTGCGTCTCCTACCACAGGACTTTTTTGACGAGGCACTTCAAGGAGCCCGCGGTGGCCTCCTCCTCGTCCTTCACCGAAGGGGCCTCGGTCTTCGGGGGAGGGGCCAATCTGAGGAGCTCGGTCAAAAACATCTTCGACGTCTACGACCCCGACATCATAGCCGTCCACACCACCTGCCTCTCCGAGACCATAGGGGACGACATCAACTCCTACATTTTGGAGATGGAGATCCCCGAAGACAAGCTGGTGGTCCACTGCAACACCCCCAGCTACGTGGGCTCCCACGTGACCGGGTTCGCGAACATGGTGGCGGGTTTCGTGAAGTACCTCGCGGACAAGCGGGCCCCCAAAAACGACAGGCTCGGGATCTTTCCGGGATTCGTCAATCCCGGGGACCTCCGGGAATTGAAACGGCTTCTCGGGAAGATGGAACTCCCCTTCATAATGCTTCCGGACCAGACGGGGGTCATGGACGGTCCCATGACGGGCGTCTACGAGATGTTTCCCGACGGCGGCACCCCCGTGGAGGACATAAGGGCCCTCGGGGGCGCGAGGGAAGCCCTGGCCCTGGGGGAGTTCGCGTCCACGGAACCCGCGATGGTATTGAAGAGCAAGTGCGGGGTGGAAACGAGGGTGCTCCCGCTTCCCATGGGGATTGCGGCCACCGACGACTTCCTCATGACCCTTTCCGCGATTTCGGGAAAACCCGTGCCCGCGGAGCTGGAGGAGGAAAGGGGAAGACTCGTGGACCTCATGCTCGACGCCAACCCCTACTTTTTCGACAGGAAGTGCGCCATATTCGGGGACCCGGACACCGTTTTGGGATTGACGTCCCTGGCCCTGGAGCTGGGC
>JAITKT010000308.1 GCA_031278225.1 Deltaproteobacteria bacterium | reverse complement strand
CTGGTGATCCCCAAGATCAGGATCATCGACAACATGATGCTGGAACCTTCGGAGTACTGTTTTAAGATCAAAGGGGTAGATGTGGGCCGGGGGAAGATCCGCATCGGCTACTACCTCTGCATCAAATCGGGGCAGGTGACGGAGGAAATTCACGGCGAGGAAACCTTGGACCCCGCCTTTGGACTTCCCAGTATATGGGTGGGGGAGGACCGGCGGGATGAGGCTGAGCGGGCGGGTTATACCGTGGTGGACCCTCCTTCGATTATCGCCACCCATTTGACGGAGATTATCAAACGGCATGCCCAGGATATTCTGGGCCGCCAGGAGATTCAGGGGATCCTGGAAACCCTGCGGAAAGAGTACCCGGTGGTGGTAGAGGAAGCCCTAAAAACGGCGACGCTGGGGGATGTACAAAAAGTTTTTCAGGGACTCCTGCGGGAACGGGTTTCTATCCGCAATACGGTTTCTATCCTGGAAGCGGTGGCCGATTATGCCCCTGTTACCAGGGATTCGGAATTTCTCATTGAAAAGGCTCGCCAGGCCCTGTCTATGCAGATTTGCCAGCAATACGCGGACGACAGGCATGTACTCCGGGTACTCATGCTTGATCCGGCGCTGGAACAGGCGATCATCGACAGCCAGGTAAAGACCAGTTCCGGCCGTGTTTCCGGCCTGGATCCCCAGACCCGTTCGCTATGGCTGCGTACCCTTTCCCGGTCCGTGGCGCTGGTGATAGAGCAGGGCTGGCCGGCGGTGATTCTCTGTTCTGAGGAAGCCCGGGCCCTGGTAAAATCTTCAACCGAACAGGAATTGCCGGAATTGGCGGTTCTTTCTATTCATGAAATCGCCCGGGGTATTACCCTGGAGTCGGTGGGGCTTGTTAAGCTGGAAAATCAGACCAGAGGATAGATAAATCATGGAACAATTTACCGAGCAGGCCTATGATTGGGATGAATGTCTGGATAAAATCCGGGCAAAATATGGTGACAATTACCATATACTTCGCCGGAAAACTATCCGCATGGGGGGATTCCTGGGGTTCTTTACCAGGCAGGGAATCGAGATCTCCGGCTATGTTCCCAGCCGCTATGGAAAAAGCAGTTCCGGGTCCCCGGGCCACCAGGAGCCAAGGGCCGGGGGGCCAACGGCGACGGGAAAGACCCGGACGAATCGGAAGCCGCCGGAAACGGGGGGAAACGCAAGGGCAAAAAGACCAAAGGCGCGAGGAAAAACGGAGGCAAGGGGAACGGCGGGGGGAACGGCAAGGGGGAAGCCGAAAAGGAAGGCAAGGGCGCCGGGGACGGCGACAAGGACGCCAAGGGCTCCAAGGACGACGCCAAGGGTTCCAAGGACGGCGACAAGGGTTCCAAGGACGACGCCAAGGCCGCGGTCGCCCTGACCTGGCAGGCCCAGCTTTGGGAGTACGGGAGGGCCGTGCTCATCGCGGTCATTTTGGCTCTCATCATAAGGTCCTTCGTGCTGCAGGCCTTTCACATCCCCAGCGGGTCCATGATCCCCACCCTTCTCGTGGGGGACAGGGTCTTGGTCAGCAAGTTCGCCTACGGGGTGAGAAACCCCATAAACAACAAGGTAATCATCGAGACCGGAAAGCCCGCCCGCTGGGACGTGGTGATCTTCAAGTTTCCGGACAATCCCAAGGTGGACTTCGTGAAAAGGGTGGTGGGACTCCCCGGGGAAACGGTGCGGATCGTCGACGGGAAGCTCTTCATCGACGGCGTCCCGACGGAGGACCCCCACGGCGAATTCGACCCCGCGAGGGACTTCGGTCCCGCTAGGAACTACGGTCCCAAGACCGTCCCCGAGGGCGGGTATTTCATGATGGGAGACAACCGCGACTATTCCAACGATTCCAGGGCCTGGGGCTTCGTGGACGAATCTTTCATCCGGGGAAAGGCCTGGCGCCTCTACTGGTCCTGGAACCCGGACCCCTCCCTGGGCTTCTTTCAAAAACTGCGAACCGACCGTCTTTTGTTGAGGATACGGTGAGATGACCGAACCCGCCCGAAACGCCCCGAAAGCCGAAAAACGCCGGGGTTCCCGAAGTTCCCCGAGTTTTTCGCCGTTTTTCCAAAAGCTTTCGCGTCTTTCCGAAAGGGCGGCGGAATCGCTTCCGTCTTCGCGCCAAAAAACCCTTTTTCCGGAAGCGTCCCCCTTTCCGAGCATCCCCGGAGGGGGTTTTTTTTTGGCGGCCCCGGGCGCTTTTTTCGGTCGGAAACCGGTTAAAACGGGAGCGGGCCCGGACGCCCGGGGCGGGGGGCATTCCCCCCGGAGGAGAAAATGAGCGAGGGAAAAACGGGTTTGCCCGGGGTGCCGCCCGCGGATCTCCCCAAGGATCTCATAGATCTCGACGGGCTTTCCGAAAGGCAGATAACGACCGTTCTCGACACCGCCATGGCCTTCAGGGAGGTGAGCGAGAGGGAGATAAAAAAGGTTCCGACCCTCCGGGGGAAGCTCGCGGTCCTTCTGTTTCACGAAAACAGCACGAGGACGAGACTGAGCTTCGAGATAGCGGCCAAGAGGCTTTCCGCCGACACTCTCGCCATCAGCGCCTCGGGGAGCAGCATGAGCAAGGGGGAAACCCTGCTCGACACCGCCAAAAACATCCTGGCCATGAGACCCGACGCCCTGGTGGTGAGGCACTCGGCCTCCGGGGTTCCGAAATTTTTGGGGGACAGACTTCCCTGCCCGGTCCTGAACGCCGGGGACGGGGCCCACGCCCACCCCACCCAGGCCCTCCTGGACCTTCTCACCCTCCGGATCCACAAGGGAAGGATAAGGGACCTTGACGTGGCGGTGGTGGGGGACATAGCCCACAGCAGGGTCGCCAGATCGGACATGGTCGGGCTCCGCAAGATGGGAGCCAAAGTGAGGGTCGCGGGACCCCCCTCCATGCTCGTCCCCGGTTTGGAAGAAGAGTACGGGGTCAAGGTTTACGACAGGATTGAGCCCGCCGTGGAGGGGGCCGACGCGGTCATAATGCTCCGGGTCCAGTTGGAGCGCCAGAAAGGCTCCCTCTTCCCGAGTTCCCGGGAATACGCGAGGGTCTACGGCATGAATCTCGAAAGACTGAAGCTCCTCGCCCCCGACGGAGTGATTCTCCACCCCGGCCCCGTGAATCAGGGCGTGGAAATGACCCCGGAGGTCTTCGAATCCGGGAGATCCCTCATTTTGAGGCAGGTCACCAACGGGGTGGCGGTGCGCATGGCCCTTCTGTACCTCATGGTGGAAAGCCCGGAGGGCCCGCCCCCCGAGCCCCGACAATCCCGGTGAGCCCCCGGTGACCCCCCCGGCGAGCCGCCGGTGATCCCCCGACGAAAAGCCAAAGCCCCGGGGCTTCCCCGGACGAACCCGGAACGGGCGGCCGCGGACGCGGCCGCCCGGCCAAACGACCCGGACCACCGAACAAAGAAGAGACCCTTCCATGCCTTCCCACATTCTCTTGAAAGACGGAGAAATCCACGACCGCGCGACCGACATGAGGGGACCGGGCGAGATCCTCGCCACCGACGGGGTGATCTCGAAAATCGGTCCCCCCGGAAGCGTCGTTCCCCCCGGGGACGGATCCGAAAACCTGACGGTCCTGAGCCTCAAGGGACTTTTGATCTTCCCCGGCTTCATCGACATGCACGTCCATCTCCGAACCCCCGGACAGGAACACAAGGAGGACCCGGAGACCGGGCTTTCCGCCGCCCTCGCGGGGGGAATCACCTCGGTCCTCGCCATGCCCAACACCATCCCCCCGGTGGACAACGCCTGCGTGGTCGAAAGTCTCGTCCACAAGGGGGAGAAGCTCAGGAAGGCGAGACTTCTCGTGTCCTGCGCCCTCACGAGAAACAGGGAGGGGCGGGAGCTCAACGAATACGACGAGATGCGGGAGGCCGGGGCCGTGGCCGCCACGGACGACGGGTCCTGGGTCCGGGACTCCTCGGTCATGAGAATGGCCATCGACTACGCCCACACCTGCGGTCTCGCGGCCCTGAGCCACCCCGAGGAC
The DNA here is from genome assembly GCA_031278225.1 of Deltaproteobacteria bacterium. Lineage (GTDB taxonomy): Bacteria > Desulfobacterota > Desulfarculia > Adiutricales > Adiutricaceae > JAITII01. Next base: position 4,147 of record JAITKT010000308.1, on the reverse strand, counting down.
ACCTCCCTGAGCGGTAAGGGCGTCGTGAACGAGGGGAGGATCTCCGCGAGACTGGGTCTCGCCGGGATCCCCCGGGAGGCCGAGGAGATCGCGATCTACAGGGACATAAGCTTGTCCGGCCTCTCGGGAAAACCCCTTCACCTTTGCCATCTCTCCACCGCGGAAGGGGTCGCGTTGGTGGAAAGGGCCAAAAACGCGGGCATCCCCGTGACCGCCGAGACCGCCCCCCATTACCTCTTCCTGACGGAAGCCGAAGTCGCGGGCTACGACACCAACGCCAAGATGAACCCTCCCCTCCGGACCCCCCGGGACGTCCTGGCCTTGAGGGAAGGGATAAGGAAGGGGACGATAGACGTCATCGCGAGCGACCACGCCCCCCACGGCGTTCTCGACAAGGAACGGGAGTTCGCGGACGCCTCCTTCGGAATAATCGGTCTCGAAACCATCGCGGCCCTGAGTTTCGAGCTCTTCCGGGAGCTGGGTCTTCCCCTCGATCTCCTCTCCGAGGTCCTCCACGCGAATCCCGCGCGGGTGCTCAAGCGCCCCGTCGGGCTCGCGCCCGGAAACCCCGCGGACATCACGGTAATCGACCCCGAAAAGGAGTGGACCTACCGGGTCGCGGAGGGACGTTCCAAGAGCCGCAACAGCCCCTTCGACGGAAGGACCTTCACGGGAAAGGCCGTCATGACCATCGTGGACGGCGAGGTCCGGGAGGATTCGCGGTAAAAAAACGCGCGGGTCCCGGCTTTCCCCCGAAAAACCAAAACCCCCCTTTCGGAATTTTTTCTTCCTTTCGCGAAGGCCGGAAAAATTCCCCCGGGGGGTTTTTTTTAATCCGCGAGCCCCCCAAAAAACCCCGAACGCCCTCCGAAACCCCCGTTTCCGAAAGCCGTTTCGGGCAATCGCCGCGTAAACCGGCGGATTTCCGAAATTCCCGGCGAATCGGTGAAAACCCCGGAAAAACGGGGGATGGAAAAAAATTACATTTCCGAAAATAAAAAAACCTGACGAAAAACTTCTTTCGAAAAGACGGCGGCGGCCGTCAAAAAGACGACCGCCGCTTTTATTTGGCGGGCAATGAGGCAAGCCTCATTCGTTTTCATGTGGGGTATGTCAGCGGTACGTTAATGGCGAGTACCAACGCGATGCGGTTGGTATGGGTGTTGGATTGACGGACGCGGCGCGTTCGGAAACATTCCGGGGCGTCGTCCGAATCGCCGGGGACGGGATCGTACGGACTCTTTTTCGCGTTCGTTCCGATCGGGCCCCCAAATTCGGGAAACACGGGCCGCCCGATTGATCGGGAGCGGCCGAGGGACGGGCGCTTCGACGGTCGAAACGGGCACCGTCCCCCTTCACTTGTGAATATAAGATCGGGATCGCGGGCTGTCAAGGCCCGGAAGACAAAAAACAAAAAAAGTTTTTGACGGGGAAAAAAAGACCGCCGGTTTCGGCGGACCGGCGCCGGCGAAGTCGGGGGAAAATCCGGGCGTCGGATCAAAAAAACCCCCCAAAAAGCCGGGGGGCTTTCGAATCCCGGTTTCGAAACCACCCGATCGGATCAAAAAAAAACGGAGTGGCCTTGGGCTTTCCGATAACCGCGACGAAACCCCCCTATCGGATTAAAACACGGGGGAGAAGCCAAGGGGCTTCCGGGCTCGCGTTTCGAAAGCCCGCGAAAGCCGGGGGGCGAAAAGACGAAAACCCCGGAAAACCCATGGGGGGTTTTCGGGGCGTTTCGTGAAATGTCGGAATTGACGGGGAAAAAAAAGAAAGTGACTCGCGACGCTTGGTTTTGGGGTTTTTTCAATTAGGGTTTGTCCGGTCGGGAGTCACTTTCTCTCAGATGGAAGCCCGCGGCCGTAATACGCGGGTGTGGAGGTTTTTATTATGGTTGGTTGGCCGCGCGCTCCGTTCGGGAAGCTCCGTCCGGTCTTTCGGACCCCTCGGGGGGGTCGGCCGGAGCTTTCTCCGGGCTTGTCGCGAGGGGACGCGACAAATCGGAGTCGAAATTAAAAAAAAAAACGATGTGGTCGGATCGCGGGATCCGGACCCCCGGAGCCTCTCGAGCGAAGAGGGTGCCCCTCCGGGGTTTTCGGGGAGAGTCAAAAAGGGGAGTAAGACCGCCTACCCTTCCGCGGTGCCCGGGAAAGGAACCGCGGGGGTTTTTTTAGGAGGGCTTCGCTTTTCCCGGCGTTCGCGAAGCTCCCCGGATTTCAAAGGATTGTTTTGGTCGCTCGGTGAGATGGCCGGGGAATCGCCCGGATCGGAATCCGGGGAAGGGATCGCGGGATTCGGGTTTTCATTCCGGCGGGCGAAAAGGGACGGTCGGTTCGATCTCGCGAACGGAACCGACGAAACGTTCAGCCTCCCCGGGGGATGACCGGATCCGCTTGAATTAGGCTTTTGATTTAGGATTTAAGAAAATGAAAAAAGAATTTTATGTCCCTTTATACCCCGGTCCCAAAACGGTGTCAAGCGGAAAAGGGGGAAAAATCGGGAAAAAGAAAAATTTTTTTTCGGATCCTCCGGGACCTTTCCGTTTTTTCCCCGGAATCGGAGTCAATTGCGCTTAAAATAACCATAATTATCTTAAAATAGTTTTAAATATGAAAAGAAGCGCCGTCCCGCGGATCCCGCCCCGGTCAAAAAAAAGAAGGAGGAAAGAAAAGGGACCCCTTCGGATCGACCGCGATTGACCGCGGACGACCGGGGGAAACCCCGGATCGAACGGAGCCGACCGGAGCCGAACGGATCCGCATGGGTCCGAAGGGGTTCCGAGGGGGTTCCGAAGGCGCGAGGGACCGGGGGAGCAACGACGACCGGGACGAAAACGAGCCCGTTTTAACTTCAATTGACGCATTTTATGATAAAATAGACACATCGGGGCTTTTCGAGAGTCCGGGGACACCCGTTTTTTTTCGCCGTTTCGGGCGCGACATGTTTTAAAATGCGGGAGGCGGGGAAACATGCCGATGAGAATGAGAAGAAGACCGAGAGAGCCGGAAACCGTTCTCCTGAGCGGGAGGGACCTCGCGAAACCCGCGTCCCGGGCCCGAAAGGAAGCGGAAACGGCGAAAATGACGGAAAAAGCGACGGCAAAGGGTGAAATCGCCATGAACGCGCCCGAAGTCTCCCGGGAAGCCCGCAAGCCCCTTCTCGGGCCCCACGATTTTTTGAGGCTCATAAGAAGCTGCGCCCACACGGTGGTGAGGAACGCCTTCGGGGCCCCTCCCATGATACCCCGGGCCTCGGAGCTGGAGCGCCACAGCCCCGGCGACCTGGGGCTCACCCGCTTCATTCCCGCCATCCACAACCTTTTGGGGGATCTGACGGACGCCGACCAAAACTCCCGGGAGGCGACCAAACCCGAGGCCTCCACGAGGTTTTCCCGCTACGCCGAAAACCTCCACGAGGCCTTTCTGGCCAAAAAAGACGGATCCTTGGTCTTTTACGACAAGGACGCCCTGGGGGCCCCGCGGAAAACGGCCCACACGGCGGAAATGCTCCTCGAGGAAGCGGGCTCGGCCTCCTTTCTCTTCTCCGGAAGAAAAAGGGTCCTGGTCGCGGTTCCCCTCCTCCATTCCTTCGGCTTCGTGTTCGGGCTTCTGGCCCCGCGGCTCGCGAGGCTCCCCGCCATAGACGCGGAACCCGCCCCCGACCTCCGGGGTTACCCCTTGCGCAAGGGAGACCTTCTGGTCCTCTTTCCCCAGCTCCTCATGAAACTCACCCTCGTTCCCCCCGCGGACGTCTCCCTTCTGTCTTCCTCTTCCCCACCCTTGGACGATGCCCTCTTCAAGGCCGCGGGAAACATCGGCTACCTGAGCCTCGCCGAGGTCTACGGCACGAGTCTCAGCGGGGCCTTGGGTTTCAGGAAGGGAAAGGGCCCCTACGAGCTCTTTTCCCATTTCGACCGTTTGGGCGAAAAATCCGTGAAACGCAAAAGCACCGGGGGCATCCTCACCAGCCACAGGCTCGTTTGGAGAAGGGAGAGGCATTTCGGCCGCCGCGATTCCGAACCCGTCGGCTGAGAGGAATCCCGTCCCTCCTCCCTTTCGTCCGCCCCGCGCCCGCCCGCGAACCCTTTCCCTTCCCGTTTCTCTTCTTTCCGGCCCGTCGCCTTTTCGTCCTCACCACCGACCGTCTT
>JAITKT010000302.1 GCA_031278225.1 Deltaproteobacteria bacterium | reverse complement strand
CGTCAAGCGAGGAGTTCCTTCTCCAGCCTCTCGGCTATGAGGTCGTATTCCAGGTTGTCGAGCTGCTCCCGGAGCCAGGGGACGAGGTCCCCCTTGTTTTCGTAGCGGTGGCTCTCGAGCTCCCGGACGGAGTCTTCCATGGTGTCCACGTCGAAGGTTCCGCAGGCCTCGAGGATTTTTTTCAACAGGTCCGGGGACGGGGAGGCGAGCTTTTCCTTGTCCTCCTCCCCCTCCTTTTCGGGTTTCGCGAAGTCCAGAAAACTCTGAAATTCCGCGACGAGTTTTTCGGCGTCGTCCATGAATTTGTCGTGATTCGCGAGAACGGCCCCGAGATCCCCGGCCTTGGCGGCGCGTTCCAGGGTTTCGGCCTCCCTCCCCACGAGGTTCGCCCCGATGTTGAGACTCGAACCCTTGATCCCGTGCACCATGACGGCGTAGTCCTTCAACTTGTCCGCGGTCGGGGGCTCCTTGATCCTGTCCAGGATCTTTCCCGTGAACTTCACGAAGGCCTCCATGACCTCGAGGTAGAGGTTTTCGTCCCCCCCGAGACGATTGAGGCCCTCCTCCAGGTCCACCCCGTCCGCTCTGAAATCGTCGAAGACGCTCGGTTCCGCGGCCTCTTCGGCCGCTTCGGGGGCCTCGGGGGCTTCCGGGAACGCGTCGGCGGCGTCCGTCCCCTCGGACTTGTCGGGAGAGGTTCGGGCGGCCGCTTTTCTGACCTTTTTCCCCGTCGCGGTCTGGAAATCCTTCACGTGCTTTTCGGGGGGGATCCAGCGCACGAGCATGCTCTCGAGCTTCGCGGGGTCTATGGGTTGGGAGAGGAAATCGTCGAGTCCGTTCGCGAGAAACATGTCTTTCACGCCGGAGACCGCGTTCGCGGTCAGGGCCACCACGGGGAGGTCTTTCCCCCCGGGGAGCTCGCGGATCCTGGCCGTGGCCTCGAGGCCGTCCATCCCGGGCATCATGTGGTCCATGAAAACGAGGTCGTAACGGTTCTTTTGAATCATTTCCAGGGCCTCGGGACCGGACTCGCAGACGTCCGTTTTGACCTTGAAGGGCATGAGGAGCCCCGCCGCGACTTTCAGGTTGGTGACGATGTCGTCCACCACCAAAACCCTCGCCTCCGGCGCCGTGAACCTCGAGGGGGCCGAGATCGCGCTCCTCTGGTAGAGCTTGACGTCCACGTCGTTCAAGACGTTCGCGAGGGGGAGGCTGTAGATGGGCATGAAGAGGTTGGGGATGTTTTCCTGCCCCACCATCTCCCCGGAGTCCATCATGAGGACCAGCTTCAGCTTCCTGTCCGGGGAGGTCAAGCCCCCGAGCATGTGCTTGGCCCGGTCGTAGAAGGAGTTGGGGACGAAGACGTAATTGTGTTCGCCCTTCCCCAGCTCCTCGTTGAAGGAGACGGGATTGTTCACCATGTCGAGGCGGCGGATCTTGAGCGAGGTCAGGGCCTCCCCGAGGACTTTTTCGAAGTCTTCGCGGGGCTCGTAGATTAAAACCCTCTTGCTTTCCGGGTCCTTCACGGACGCGAAGGGCTCGTAGGAGGAAAAGGCCTGGCGTATTTTCGCCGTGAACACCGACCCCTCCCCGTACGCGGACTCCACCTGGATGTCGCCCTTCATCATGCGCGCGAGATTCCGGGTGATCGCGAGCCCCAGACCCGTCCCCTCTATCCCCTTGTTCGCGGCCTTGTCGAACTGGGTGAAGTTTCCGAAGAGGTCCTTCATGTTTTCGGGTTTTATCCCGATCCCCGTGTCCTTTATCTCGAAGGAGAAGATCGCGGTGTCGTTGGTGAGGATGTCGGCCTTGACGGAGAGCTTCACGTGGCCCCGTTTGGTGTATTTCACGGCGTTGGAGAGAATGTTCAGAAGAATCTGCCTGATCCTCACCTCGTCCCCGACTAGTCTGTTGGGGATTTTGCAGTCCACGAAGACGAAAAAGTCTATGGGTTTTTCGTTCAGTCTCGTCCGTATTATCCCCACCACGTCCTGAATGACCGAGCTGAAGAGGTACTCCGACTCCACCAAATCCATCTTCCCGGACTCGATCTTGGAAAAATCGAGGATGTCGTTCACGATCGAAAGCAGATTGTTTCCCGCGTTTTTGATGCTCAAGATCATCTCGAACGCGGAGGGCGCCACCTCTTCCCGGAGGGCCAGCTCCGCCATCCCGATGATGGCGTTCATGGGGGTCCTTATCTCGTGGCTCATGTTCGCGAGAAAGGAACTCTTGATCCGGCTCGCCCTCTCGGCCTGGTCCTTCGCGGCCAGGACCTCGGTCACGTCGTGGCAGAGTATGATGCAGCCCTCGGGGGTCTTTTCCTTGTCCAGCATGGGGGTGAGATGGACGGTGTAGCTCCGGGAGGCCCCCCCGGCCTTTTTCCAAACCGTGGCCCAATCCGTGTGAAAGGAAAGCTCCGCGCCGGCCTTGGTTTCCTGGGTCTCGCGGAAGGCCCGGACCAGGGGGTCGTAGTCCTTCCCCGCGAACACGGACGAAAACGACTTTCCGTTTATGAGCCCGAAGGACGCGATCCCCGCCTGCCTCAGGAAGGCGTCCGTGGAATACGCGAACTGCCCCTCCTTGTTGAGCATGAGAATTATGTCCGGGCTGTTTTCCAAGAGGAGCGAGAGGTACTTCCCCTGTTGGATCTTCTCGTTGTTCATCGCGTTGGACAGACCGGTCCTGGCCTTCTGGCTCGCGGTGGCGCGGGCGATGAGGGTCTCGAGCCGGCTGTTCTCCCTCGCCATCCTCGCGAGCTTGCGCTCCAGGGTGGACACCCGGGTCTGAAGATCTTCGCCTTCCGTCTCGATGTTCAATGGCTTACCTTTAAATGCCGCGGGGACTTTTCGGGATCGGCGCGGCTTCGTCTTCGTCTTCGGCTTCGTCCAGGACTTCGTCTTCGGCTTCGGCTTCGTCTTTGACTTCGGCTTCGGCTTCGTCTTTAAGACTTCGTCGCCCGCCGGCGCGCGGGGCGTCGCGGGGCCGGTGACCCGCGAATCCGGGACCCGGCGGGAAAAAAACGGAAACGCCGGCCGCGGCCGGGGAAGGCCGCGGCCGAAGGAAAAAAAAAGGCGGGAAAAGAAAATATAGAACGAAAAAGCGCCCGTCCGTTTTTTTTGGTCGGTCGGAAACCCCGGCCGCGGGGTTTCCTCAAAAGGCCATGGCTATCACCGAGTGGTTGAGATGGAGGTTCAGGTCCCCGTCCCGGGGCTTCGGGGCCGGCACCAGCTCACCTCCGCTGTAGGCGAAGAGCCAGGGGATGTTTTTCCCGCGAAAGGCCTCCCCCGCGAGTCTCGCCTCCATGGTCTCGTCCAAACCCAGGTTCAATTGGCGGCTAGCCGAGGAAAACGCGAGAACCCCCCGGACCCCGGGCATGTTCGCGATGTCGCCCATGATCCGGGACGCCGAATCCGCTATTTCGTCAGCGTCCATCTTGCCCATCAAAATGATGGTCCCCTCGGGCATGACCTCGTTGAAGAGCATGCTCCCGTCGGGACGTATCTCCCGGACCGCCCGGGGGGAATAGCCGTCCGTCCGGGAGTCGTACACGACGATGGGATTGGTGTTGATGGAGACGAGATTGGGCTTTTCGTCGGAAAGGCCCCAAAACGAGAGGTACTCGAAGAGGGGCATGTCGTTCACTTCCAAGAGGAGATTTCCGTCGGATTTGGTGATGACGGCGTTTCTTCTCTGGAGATTGGTCTTCGCGAGCTCCCCCGAAAAAAACCTCGGGGCCGCGTCCCCGCGGATGGTCAGAAAAGCCGCCCTGTCGTCGTAATAATCCCCGTTGTACACCACGTAGGGGGTGGGTTTTCTCCAGGTCTGAAAGGTGTCGGTCGCGAAGGCCCCGAAAAAGGGCTCCCCGTGCTCCGCGAAGAGGAGTCGCGAGAGCCTCCCGTCGGAATATCCCCTCATGACGGGCATGAAGGGAATGGTGAGGGCCGGGGGGCCGTCGAAGCCCTCGGAGAGGGATTCCCGGAGATTCAGAAAACACTCGTCCATGTGCCTTCTTATCTCGGCCCTGCTGAAGTCCCGGGCCCGGGGAATGAGGGGCTCGGTCACGCCCGCCCTCATGACCAGGGTGTCGGAACAGAGGATCCAGAGGGAAAACTGGTAGGCCGAGATCTTTTTGTCCGTGGAGGAAACGGTGGACGAGATCCCCAAAAGGGGAATCCCCAGCTTTTCGGCGAGATAGGCCGAAAAACCGCTGGAAAGAAAATCGTAGGGACACGCGACCACGCCCACGGACTCCCCCTCGAGCCCCCCCTGTTCCTCTATGTCCCCCAGAACGTCCAAAACCGCCCGTTCGGGATTCTCGAGGTCGTCCGTGGATGAAGTCAAAACCTTAATCATGAAAACCGAGGTCCCTTTCGCGCGCGGGTCCCGGACGAAAACCCCGGAAATAACGCCCCGGGGGTCCTTGGGAAGAGGGGATGAAAACGCGCCGTTGGCACCATGTTAAATAAAAAGACGGACGAATGAAAGGGCCGGCCTCCCCCGCCCCGCGGGAGGCGCTTTCGGGCCGAGGCGGTTAAACGACCCTTTCCCGCCGCGTTCAATCTTTCTTTTTCCCCGCTTCCGTCTTTCTTCTCCCGTCTTTCTTCTCCCGTCTTTCTTTTTCCCTCTTTTCCCGCTTCCCTCCCGCGTTCGCGCCTCGTCCGGGCCCCTTCCCCGGGGTCTCTTTTCCCGAAGGTCTTCCGCCCTCTTTCCCGCCGCCTTCGGGGGCCTTCCCGGCCTTCCCTCCCGGGCCCCCCGGCCCCCCGGCC
>JAITKT010000301.1 GCA_031278225.1 Deltaproteobacteria bacterium | reverse complement strand
TCCGGCCATAATGGTGAAAATCCCTCGGGCGCGGCCTCCTCTTTCCGCGCCTTTGTTCCGCCGCGCGACGAACGCGAAGCCGAAACCCGCGCGAAGTTGATTTCACCCGAAAAAATTACAATAAAAGACCATTCTTCCTTCCGGCTCACGTCCGGGAAAATTCCTCAAACGCCAAAACGGAAAGGCAGTCGTGACGATTCCCTGGGGCTCCATCGCGAACGCGGCGGCGGTGTTGATTGGGTCCGGGCTGGGCCTCTTTTTGGGCGGATTCATATCCGACCGGATGCACACCCTGGTCTTCCAACTCTTCGGTTTGTGCCTCGTGGCCATAGGCCTCGGGATGGTGGCCAAGGGTTCGGAGCACATGATGATCGTGCTCCTCTCCTGCGTCCTCGGGGGCGCCTCGGGGGAGCTCATGAAGCTTTCGGAGCTTTTGGATTCCCTGGGGGACCGGCTCAAAAAGAAAATCAACTCGAAAAACCCGGCCTTCACGGAAGGCTTCGTGACCGGTTCCGTGCTCGTCTGCGCGGGAGCCATGGCCATGGTGGGCTCCTTCGAAGAAGGCCTGGGACACGGGAGGACCACGGTCCTGACCAAGACCCTCCTGGACTTCTTCGCCATGATGATCCTGGCCTCCAAACTCGGGGCGGGGGTCATGTTCTGTTCCGTCACGATTCTCGTTTACCAGGGCGGGCTCACCATGTTGGCGGGCGTCCTCGCGCCCTTCATGACCCCGGGCATGGAGAGCGCCCTGACCGCGACCGGCGGGATCCTCGTCATGGGAATTGCGGTCAACATGATTGGTCTCAAACCCCCGGTGTCCGTCTCGTCTTCCCTCCCGGCCCTGGTTTGGGCCGTGATTTTGGGGGGAATCTTCGCCTGAGGTTTCGGGCGCGCGGGGACTATTTCACGGTCACGAGCTCGTAATCCCTCGTTCCCAGACCCACTTCCTCCCCGTGAATCAGCTGGGTTTCCCAATTGATCGAGGGGTGGATTGTCCCGAAAATGTCCCCGGGGACGACGGTCCTCTCGTCGTTCACGGTGTTCGGGAGGGGGGCGGCCTTGTTCACGGCGTCGACGGAAGCCTGGTCCACCGCCACGATGTCGGAGCTCGCGAAGATCCCTATGTCCGAAACGACGGGCGCGTCGTTTTCGTTGTGGCAGTCGCAGTACGGGGAGACCTGGTTCACCACGTTTATGTGATACGACGGCCTCCCTTGGACCACGGCCTTGGCGTATTCGACGATTTTCCCGCTCAGGGCGTCCGGGGCCGAGCTCCAGGAATTGATTATCGCGTGTTGGGCGCAGGAGGCGAGACACCTTCCGCAGCCGACGCATTTGGATTCGTCGATCAGGGCCTTCCCGGCCTTTATCTTGATGGCGTCGTGGGCGCATTGACGCTCGCAGATTTTGCACCCCACGCAGAGCTTTTCCTTGACTCTCGGTCGGGTGTCGTTGTGCATGACCATCTTTCCGCCCCTGCTTCCGGAACCCATGCCCACGTTTTTCAGGGCCCCCCCGAAGCCGGTCTGCTCGTGGCCCTTGAAGTGGTTCAGGGAAATCACGATGTCCGCGTCCATGATGGCTCTTCCGATCCTCGCGCTTTTCAGGAGCTTCCCGCCCTCGATGGGCACCTCTACGTCGTCGGTTCCCTTGAGTCCGTCGGCGATGATTAACTGACATCCGGTCGAGAGAGGGGAAAAACCGTTCTCGAAAGCGGCGTCCATGTGGGAAAGGGCGTGGGTCCTTCTTCCCACGTACAGGGTCCCGCAGTCCGTCAGAAAGGGGTAACCTTTGGCGTGGGTAACCTTGTCGGCCACCACCTTGGCGAAGTTCGGCCGGAGAAACGAAAGGTTTCCCGGCTCCCCGAAATGAATTTTCACGGCGACGAATTTCTTCTTGAAATCGATGTCGTCGAATCCCCCCTTGTCCAAAAGCCTTCTCAGTTTCAAAAGAAGGCTGTCGCCAAAGGAGCAGCGCATGGACGTGAAAAAAACTTTGGCCCTGGTCATTGATTCCTCCCGGGACGGTGAAACGAAACGAGGCGAAACGAAAGACGACGAATGAAACCTCCGCCGAAATTCGTTTCGGCGGAACATCGAAAAAAAAACGCCGGACCCGCGACGATTAATCGCGGGATCCGATTTCCGGAACCGCCCGGCGCGGCTCGGGTAAAAAAACGAACCGCCCGGGCCCTAAGAGAGATCCAGGGCCAGGCGATCCGCGATCAAAAAACCCTTCTCCGTGGGAACGAGTCTCTCCCCCCTTTTGACGAGAAAACCTCCGTCGACGTAACTTTTGAGTTTTGCCGCGGCGTCGGGCCCGATGTCCCTCGGGGAGACGCCGTCTTCGGTCCTGAAACCCAGCATCACCCGTTCCGTCCTCTCCCGTTCCGGGGTGAGGACGTCCAAAAGACGGGGCGAGGGGGAATCCTCGAACAAAAGCCGCGACCATTCGGAAAGCGAAGGGGGGTTGGCGGAACGCAGACCGTCTTTCAGGGAAGCCGCGGAAGGCCCGAGGCCCAGGTAATTCGCCCTCCTCCAGTACTTGAGGTTGTGCCGGGATTCATGACCCGGCCTCGCGAAATTGGAAACCTCGTAGCGACGGAAACCATGGCGGCCCAGGATTTCAAGGGAGAGCGAAAAGAGCTCCGCCATGGTCTCCTCGTCCGGGAGGGGCGGGAGGGAACCGTCGGCCAGCCCTTCGGCGAGCGCGGTGCCGGGCGCGGGGGTCAGGGCGTAGGCGCTCACGTGACCGGCGCCCGACCCGACCGCGGAAACGAGGTCCGCCTCCCAGTCCCCGGGGGTTTGACCGCTCATGCCGAAAATCAAATCCAAGCTCGGGTTGAGGTCCCGGGAGAGGACCGCGGCGAGGGCTTCTTTGGCCTTGTCGGCCCCGTGGGTTCGGCCCAAAACCCGGAGGGAGCGGTCCGAAAAGGACTGGACCCCCAGGGAAACCCTCGTCGCGCCCCATTCCTTCCAGAATTCCGCCTTTTCTTCCGTGACGTCCTCGGGATTCGCCTCAAGCGTCACTTCGGCCCCGAAACTCGTCCCGAAGGGTTTGAGGGCTTCTTTCAGGGTCAGGAGGTCGTCGGGCGCGAGAAGACTTGGACTTCCGCCCCCGAGATAGAGGGTGTCGAAGATTTCGGGAAAATCGGGAGCCCTCTTTTCGGCCTCGAGGGCCAAGGCTTTGAAATAGACGGGAAGGAGGCGGGAGAAATCCCTTTCGGAATAGAAGTCGCAGTAAGGGCACTTGCGGACGCAGAAGGGGACGTGAACGTAAAGGCCGGGGCCGGCGGGGTCGGGGGAAGTTTCCAAAACGTCACTTGAGCTTCAGGGGAATCCCGGCCACCACGAACCACACGTCTTTGGCGGATTGGGCCAGACGCTGGTGGGCGAGGCCCACGGCGTCCCTGTAGAGCCTCGCGGCGGGGTCCATCGGGACGATGCCGCTTCCGAGCTCGTTTGAGACGAGGATCGAGGGTCCGCCGTAATCCCCGAAGGCCCGGACCAGTTCCTCCACCTTGTCCTCGTAGTAGGAGATGTCCTGTTCCTCGAAGGGTTTGGCCAGCATCAGATTGGAAAACCAGAGGGTGAGGCAGTCCATGAGAACGGGATCCGAACCCTTCAAGGCGGATATGGAGGAAGCCGGATCCAGGGGCGACTCCAGGGTCCTCCAATCGTCTCCCCGCTCCCGTTGGTGTCTTTTTATTCTCTCCGTCATCTCGAGGTCCAGACCCTGGGCGGTCGCGAGATAGATCCTCGGCGCGGGGTGCCTCGAAGCCTCCCTCAAGGCCGCCTTGGTCTTGCCGCTCTTGGCGCCTCCGATGAAAACGGTCAAATCTCCCATGAAAAGTCCGATCTTTATGGAAAAGAGTGAGGTCGCGGGGAGGGGACGGCGGGCCCCGGGTCGGGGTCGAAACGGGCACCGAAAACGAAAAAGTCAAAGTATCGACTTTACCCGCCAAAAACGGAAACCCCGAGATATCAAGGGCATTATAACATTTTTGCCCGTTTTCCGGAAAGACGGGCCCCCGGGAACCGCGCGCCGTTTCGCGGGGGAAGGCCCTCGCGAACGATTGGCGGCTTTGAGGGCCGCGGCGTCCCGGGGGGAGGGGAAAGGAACCCGTCCCCGGACCGGGTTCGGGGTAATGCCCCCGGCTCCGGAGGGAAAGACATCGGTCGCGGGACCGCGAGCGGCCGGTTGTTTTTTTTCGGAGTTTTCGGAAACTTACGGTTATTTTCCGAAAAAACAAGGGCCGCGACCGATCGCGCCGCGACCGGGCGTCGCCCCGGGGTTTCCCCTCCCCGAAACGGACGTTCGTTGGACAAAGGAAAAAAACCGATGTAGAATCGAAATCAGGGTTGAAACATGACATTTCTCCCGTTCATCTTCCCCGTTCCGGGAGCGGGGGCGTCTCGCCGCGTCGCGGGGCATCGCCCGAGGTCGGGCGCCGTCCCCTTTCCCGTTCGGATTAGCGCGTCGGAAACCCAGAAAAAAAACAGACCTAACGTGGGGTGAAGAATGTCTACGATTAACCGTTCCGGAAAGCCGGAAATTCTCTTCGAGGAAAACGCGGAAAAGTACAACTCGCTGGTGAAGGCGGGAAAGCCGCCGGATCTGACCAACAAAAATTTAAGCGATCTGGACCTCAGGGCCTTTGACCTGAAAACGGCCAACCTGAAGGGAGCTTACCTTCGCGGGGCCAACCTCAAGGGCGTGGACCTTTCCGAAGCCAATTTGGACGGGGTGAGCATAAAAAACGCCCTGATCTCCGGCTGCCTTTTCCCGAGGGGTCTTTCGGCCTGCGAAATCCAGCTTTCCAACACTTTGGGAACCCGCATGAGGCAGAACGACGCGAAGTGACGGAAACCCCCGGATGACCGGGGGGCTTTTCCCCTCGTCTTTCGGAAAACCCGCGAGGGTGAGGGGCGCCCGGAAAACGATCCGCGAGAGTCTCCGAAAAAAGCATCCCGGCCTCCTTCGAATTCGAGGGAGGCCTTTTTTTGTCCCGGAGCGGAACCTCGGACGTAAAAACTTTTTCAGCCCATGGAATCGTCCATGACGGCATCGCCGCCTTCGGCGGGTCTTCCGAAAACTTCCCGGCAATGGGGACAAACCACCTTCGGAGCGGGGTCATGGCGGTCCCGGCAGAAGAGATTCCGGCATGACCCGCAGAAACAAAAGGAGTTGCCGCCGCAAAACGGACAAGGAAACGCGCCTCGCGCGAGGGCGATGTTCACGGGACGCGCGGGGCCCGACGCGGCCCCTTCGAAGAAATTCTCCGGAAGGGGATGGGATTTCCGGTGACGGTAAATCCCGGTTTTTTCGTCGCGCTCGCAAATCATGGTGTAGTGTTTGCCGGTCTTTCCGCACTTGGAGTGAAGAAAAATTCTTTTGCCTCCCGCGGTCTCGGGAAGCTTTTCGAGATTCACCTTCTTCGCCCCCGCCGGAAGGGGTATCTTTTCCAAACTCACGACCCGCCGCTCGCCCCCTCCCGAGACGACGGCCTCGGAGTGCGCCCCGACGCTGGCGCTCACCCACGCGAAAAATTTGGGCAGGCTGTCGTCCGTCAAGTCGACGAGGGACACGGTTTTCTCCGATATTCGGGTCAGAACCGAAAAGTTCACCTCGTCGCCGCACCCGACGCAAACGATGTCGGGCCTGGGTCGGGCGTTCTCCAGGGCTTTCAAGGGGCCGAGCCACTCGTCCGTGGGCTCGCCGTCCGTCACGACGAAGACGACGGGTTTGTAGTCGCCTTTCGCTTCGGGGGAGTTCTTGACGACGTCCTCGTCCAAACTCTTTTTGAGCATGGTCAGGGCCGCTCCCAAAGCGGTTCCCGGCCGGACCGAAAGGGGCGGGAGATTCGCGAGATTCAGTTCCGTCAAGGGGATGGGCATCCGGGCGACGTTCGCGAAGGTTATCACGCAAACGTGCATGGTGTCCATGGCGAGGGGATTTCTTTTGAGCGCGGCGAACATTCGCTTCGCGGCTTCGTTGAGTTTCGCGACCGGTTCCCCTATCATGGATTCGGAAATGTCGAGCAAAAGATAAAAGGGAAGTCTTCTGGGCATGATTCACCGGTCGTCGGGTTTTTGTTTTCCCGAAAACGAACCCCGGACGGGAAACCGCCCCGGGGAAACAATCTATTCGGCGGCGTCCACTCCGAAATGGTCGCACAGGGCGAGCAGGCCGCCCGAGAAGCCCTGGCCCACGGCCTTGAATTTCCATTCGTTTTTGTGGCGGTACACCTCCGCGAAGATCATGGCGGTCTCGGTGCCCATCTCCTCGGAAAGGTCGAAGCGGGCTATCTCCCTTCCGTCCTCGAGGTTCACGACCCGGACGTAAGCGTTGGAGACCATCCCGAAGTTTTGTTTTCTCTTTTCGTAATCGTGAATGGTGACCGTTATGGCCACGCGGGTTATCTCCGGGGGGACCTCGTCCAAATAAATTTCGATGACCTCGTTGTCGCCTTCCCCGCCGCCGCTGGGGTCGTCCCCCGCGTGCTTCACGGAGCCGTCGGAGGCCAATAGATTGTTGTAAAAGATGAAGTCCTCGTCTTTTCTGACCTTCCCGTCGGCCTTCAGGAGAAAGGCGGAGGCGTCGAGGTCGAAGTCCTCCCCGGTCGTGGCCCTCGCGTCCCATCCCAGACCCACGGAAACCTCTTTCAGGTTCGGAACTTCCTTCAACAGGGAAACGTTGGCTCCTTTGGAAAGCGACACGACCATTTTACGAACTCCTTCGGGGATTGGAACGAATCCGAAGCTTCCGGACGTTCCCGACGTTTCGGACGTTCCGGACGTTTAGGGAACGACGGGTGAATTTCCGGTTTCGGACGGATGATTTTGTTTTTGTTTGTCGGAGCGGGGGAATCGCCTGGGGAGCCGGGAAAGCCAAAAAACAAAAGATCGCGCGCGACGGCGGCCGCGGGGGGGCTTCGGGGAGCGGTCGGGCCCGGGCTGGCGTCGCCTCGACTTTCGGATTAAAAAACCCCCGCGACCCCGGAAGAGGGTTTTCGCGGTCGCGGGGGCGTTCGGTCAGACGTTCACGCCGAAGATTTTGGCGATCGCGGCGAGTCCGCCGGAATGGCCCTGACCCACGGCCTTGAACTTCCATTCGTTGGAATGCCTGTAGAGTTCGCCGAAGATCATGGCGGTCTCGAGGGACATGTCCTCGGTGAGGTCGAAGCGGGCTATCTCCCGGTCGTCGGCCTGATTCACGACGCGGATGAAGGCGTTTTCCACCATCCCGAAGTTCTGGTGCCTCTTTTCGGCCTCGTGAATGGTCACGACGAGCGAGATCTTTTCCACGGAGGGCGGGACGGTTTCGAGGTTGACCTCGACGACCTCGTCGTCGCCCTCGCCCGCCCCGGTGCGGTTGTCGCCCATGTGTTTGACGGACCCGTCCGTGGAGACGAGGTTGTTGTAAAAGATGAAATCATGGTCCTTTTGGACCTTGCCGTTCGCGCCCAGCAGGAACGCGGAGGCGTCGAGGTCGAACTCTTGGCCGTCCGTTACCCTCGCGTCCCATCCGAGGCCGCAGAAAATGACCTTGAGGCCGGGGACCTCTTTGTTTAAGGAAACGTTTCCGCCTTTGGAGAGTGATACGGTCATGGATGAACCTTCCTTTGGGGGATTTTCGGGAAAATGGACAAACGCGTTTTGGGCAATTATAGGCCTTGACGGCGAAAAAGCCAAATCCCGGGAACGGAAAGAAGGGGGCCCGGGGCTTGAAAACCCCGGGCGGCGTTTCAATTCCCCAGACCCTCGGGGGCGAGGGAGGCCCCTCCGCCCCGGGCCCTCCGGAGGAGGAAGCGGATGATCTCCCCGACCCAGAGGACGGGGGAAGTGCACGCGATTATCAGGACCCACTCCTTGAGACTCAGGGGCACGGTCCTGAAGATCTCCCCCCCGTACTGGGTCATGAGAATCTGACCGATCCCTATGACGCCCGCTATCAACAGGAAGAACTTGCTTTCCCCCAGTCTCGAGAGGGCGGAGCTCGTTTGCCCGAGCATTCTCGCGTTGAAAAGATTCCAGAACTGGAGAAAAACGAAGGTCGTGAAGAAGACCGACAGGTTGTGTCTCCCGAGAACGGTCTCGAGGTTCATGGGAAAGACGTTTTTCATGCCTATCGCGAGGATTAAGAAGAGAAGCAGGAAGAAGCCCCCCATGGAGAAGATGAACTTGGCCATGCCGGGCGTCACGATGAAACTTTCCGGATTCCTCGGGGGTTTTTTCATGACCTCCCAGTCCGGGGGCTCGGAGGCCAGGGCCAGGGCGGCGAAGGTGTCCATGATGAGGTTCACCCAGAGCATCTGGGTGACCGTGAGGGGGAGCTGGATGCCCAGGAAGGGCCCGAGGAGGGCCACCCCCAGGGCCAGGACGTTAATCGTGAGCTGAAAGAGTATGAACTTCTGGATGTTGGCGTATATGGACCTTCCCCACATTATGGCCTTGACGATGCTCGCGAAGGAATCGTCCAGAAGTATGATGTCCGCCGCCTCTTTCGCGACGGAGGTCCCGGTGATGCCCATGGCGAGACCCACGTCGGCGTGGTTCAGGGCCGGGGCGTCGTTGGAACCGTCCCCGGTGACCGCCACCACCTCCCCCTTCTTCTGGAGGAGGTTCACGAGTCTCTGTTTCGCGAGGGGTTTGGCCCGGCTCATGATCCTCATTTCGACCGCGGCCTTCTCGGCCTCCTCGTCGCCCAGGGCCATGAACTCGTCACCCGCGACCGAAAGATTGGGGAGGGATTCCTCGCCCTCGGCGATTATCCCGATTTCTTTCCCGATCTCCCGGGCCGTGGCCTGGTTGTCCCCGGTCACCATCTTGACCTTGACCCCGGCCACGGCGCAGGCCCTGACCGCCGGGGGCACTTCCGGTCGGACCGGGTCGGCTATGGAGAAGAAGCCCAGGAAGGTCAGATTGTTTTCGTCGACTTTGGCCTTGATTTCGTCGGAAGAGTACTCCTTCGCCTCCGAACCGTCGGGGATTTCGCCCATGGCGAGGCCCAGGGTGCGCATGCCCCGGACCTGCTCTTTCTTGAGATCGTCCAAGAGCTTCTCCCTGTCCTCCGGGGTCAGGGGGTCGGAAGAGCCGTCGGGAAGCCTTTGGGCCGAGCATTTCCCGAGGACTATCTCGGGCGCCCCTTTGACGTGGAGGGTGTCGACGCCCCCCGTCATCCCCTTCCCGACGGTCGCCATGTACTTGCGTTCCGTGGAGAAGGTGAGCTGCCCCAGGACCTTGAAGCGGGCCCTTTCGGTCTTGTAGCTCTCGCCGTTTTCCTCGAGCCAGACC
Organism: Deltaproteobacteria bacterium; assembly: GCA_031278225.1. Taxonomy (GTDB): domain Bacteria; phylum Desulfobacterota; class Desulfarculia; order Adiutricales; family Adiutricaceae; genus JAITII01. The sequence continues at coordinate 5,430 of JAITKT010000301.1, read as the reverse complement.
AGAAGGGCGCATTCCGTGGGGTTCCCCAATGGTTTCGCGAGTTTTCCGGACTCGTCGAGCCCCAAATTCGCGGTCGAGTTTCCGGCTATGGCCTCGGTGGCCAGTCGCCATTCCCGGCCGGCCTTGGGGTCGCCGTTCCCGGAAAGGCTCGGGAACGAGAAGTCGGCGACCTTCATCTGATTCATGGTGAGGGTCCCCGTCTTGTCGGAACAGATGACGGTCGCGGCCCCGATGGTCTCGCAGGCGTGCATGCGCCGGACGAGATTGTTGGCCTTGGTCATCTTGCGCATGGAATAGGCGAGGGACAGGGTCACGCTCATGGGAAGCCCCTCGGGGACGGCCACGACTATTATGGTCACCGCGACCATGAAGAAGCGGAGGAGCGACATTCCCGTCGCGACGGGCAGCCACTCTCCCGGCGAGGGCGGAACGAGACCCGTGACGATTCCCAGGGCGAGAAAGACGACGAAGAAGACAATCCCCAGGACGACCGCCTGGATCCACGGAAGAAAGCCTTCCCTCTCCAGCCACGCGAAGCCCGGGCGTTTTTTCCTGACGAGCTCGATCGCGTCGAAAATCACGGGAAGAAGGATGCGCACGAGGGCGATTATCAGAGCCGCGAAGGCCACGACGAGGAAGTAAATCTGTCCCCCGGTCACGGGAAGCTTGAGATAACGGGTGATTTGGTCCCCGTGGAGGGAGGCTCCCATGGGGAGGGGGGCGTCAATGAGTTCGGGTTTTTCGTCCCTTAAGATTTCCCGGGCGATTTCCGCTTCCGCTTCGACGGCGGCGGCGTCGATCTCCCGGGTCGCGTCCGAGACGGAGATGACGCTCTGCTCCCCCAGGTCCCCCATGATGCCCGAGCGCACGGCGAGGGACGCGAAGATCAAAAAGGCTATGAGGAAGGCGAAGACCCCTATGACCTGCCCGAGGCGCTGGAGCTGCCTGTTCAGGGGGGTCACGGTCTCGGTCTCTTCGGCCGCGGACCTCGCGGTCTTCCCGATCTCCGAGGCGTCCCCCACCGAGGTGATTCGGGCGAGGGCGTGCCCGTCGGACACGAAGGTTCCCCTCAAAATCTGGTGCCTCGGGTAGGCCAGGGCGACCCCGTCACCCTTCTCTTCCCTCTCCGGCCTTTTGGTCACGGGGAGCGACTCTCCCGTGAGGGAGGCCTCGTTCACCTGGAAAGACACGGCCGAAAGAACGACCGCGTCCGCGGGGATCTCCTCGCCCTGCTCGAGGGAGACCACGTCGCCCACGACCAGGTCCTTTTTGGGAACCGAGGTGTAGACCCCGTTCCTGATGACGTTTATGGCCTCGTCGTCCGAGACCTTGTTCAGGATGTCGAACTCCTGGCCGGCCTTGTATTCGTTTATGAATCCCAGGGTGGTCGCGAGGAGGACGGCTATGACGATTCCTATGCCCTCGGCGAACTGTCCCTCCACGAAACCCGCCATGATGGCTATGATGGCGGCGACCAGGAGGATTCGTATGATGGGGTCCTCGAATTTCTCCAGATAAAGTTTCCACCAGGGGTCCCTGGGGGGAGGAGTCAAAACGTTGGCTCCGTGTTTCGCCCGGCTTTCTTCCACCTCGGCGGAAGTGAGTCCCGGAAACTCGAGACCTTCGCGGTCCTTGTTTATTGTGGCGTCTGGCATGATGGCACGGTTCTCCCGTTGGATGCGTGTGTTCCGAAAAGGGCCGAAACCCCGCGAACGCGGGTCAATGGGCCCTCGCGTTTCGGAAAAAATGGGTATGCGCGTCGGGGAAAGACGGAACGCCGTCCCGGGTGGCGCGGCGTCCCGCGTTCGACCGAAAATGATTGATTTCGGAGGGAAAGGTCCCGGACGCGGATCATCCCGGACGGATGCGCTTGAAAAGCGGACGGCCCTTCGCGAAAACCCGCGAAAAGGAGGCGGGCCCGCGGCCCCGGACCCTCGAAAGGGCCGGCCCCCGGTCATTGCCCCGGTCACCGTCCCGTCCGCGTTCGCCGTCGGGGCGGCCCGGGAGCCGGGCGGCGGACGGGAACGGCCCAAAAAACAAGCCCGGATCGGCCTTGAGGGTGTTTTCCGGGCTTGAAAAGGGCTTTTGTGTCGAGGTGTCGCGCGAGAGGCGGTGGCGGGGGCGGGGTCGGGGGCGGGGGCGGGATGCTTTGAAGGCGGGGGATGTGGGAGGGAAGCTTGATAAGATGCCATAGGGTTTGATCATGGCAAATTTGAGATGTGTGACTGCGTGATTTGTCATGTTTTATGTGGAAACGGGGTTGTGGGGACGAAAAATCCGTCCTTTCGCTCCGCGACGAACGGGAACGCCGGCCGCCCAAAGTCGAAAAAGCGGCAAAATCAAGATAATCTTAAGGGGGCCCTCCCTGTGATCCCTCGCGGGGATTCGTAAAAGAATTAAAAGCAAGATACTGTACCACAGTTCCCGGAAAAAAATAAGGGAAGGCGAAAAAAAATATTTTGACTTTCCCGGGCGGACGGCGGGGCGACGCGGCGAAAGACGAAAAGCGGACGAAAAAACACGCGTGACAATCCGACGGTTCGAAAAAGACGAGTTCGGGGGCTTTTCGAGGTCCGGGACGGCAACGCGACGGCGACGCCGGCCAAAATAACGTCTTTTAGTCACAAATAACATGAAATCGCTTAAAACAAGAAAAATGACGCGAGGAGACCGGCGTTTTCTCAGTAATTCAAAATGTTCACCCGAGCCTCCAGACTCGTCCCCGCGTCGGAAAATCTGAGCCTCAGGCCGTCCGTCATGACTATGGCTTTGCCCTCGGGCACGGGGGTGTTGTCCCGGGCGTTCGCGAGACGCGGGAGTTTCAGGTTCACGAAAAGCCACTTGCCTTCGTGAAAAATGAAATAACCCACCGGCTCGGTCTCCTTTTTCGTCGTGCGTTCGTTCAAAAACACGTTCCTGTCGACGTGCCATTGATGGACGTAAAGCCCGTGGTAGACGGTCATGATTTGCTTTTCGGTGTCGAAATTTCTCCCGTCCCTGGAGGAATAAAAGGTCAGTTTCGGTATGGTCCCTTCGTGTTTCGTCCCGCAATAGGGACATACCGGAACGGTCGAGCCGTCGAAGACAAAATAACGCTTGAGGCAGGAGGGATTGAGACAGGGTTTCAAAAGGTCGAAGGTTTTGACCAAAGCATCTTCCCAGTCGTTGGCCGTGGGTCTCGATTCCGGCGAGTGGAGGCCCCTCACGAAGGCGTTGTCGAAGAGTTCCTTCAGATATTTCCCGGTTATGGCGTAAGGCAATTTTCGGGTGTCGTGCCAGGGGAGGTAGTCTTTGTCGCTTTTGGTGATTTTCACCCGGTTGGAGGCGTCGGTCGGGTGTTCGACGAACAGGGCCTTTTCCCCCATCTCCATGACCTCCTGCGCTTCCGGATCTATGTCCCACACCTTGGAACCCCGGAGGGGATGCCTGTGGAACATGTAAATGTAAACCAAAACCGCGAGGGCGTGCCTGTCCGTGTTGATGGTCGGAAGCACCCTGTTTCGGTCGTCCTTGGGAAGATGGGCCGTGGCGACCACCTCGGGGGCTATGAAGTCGCGGGTTCCGATGACGTCCGGGGGGAACAGCCCCGGGACGACCAAACCGTCTATGTCGATTATGCAGGCTTGCCCGTTTTTGGGGTCAATCAGGCAGTTTCTGTAGGAGAGGTCCGAGTGGGCGAGACCCGCCGCGTGAAGCCTTTTCACGGCCCGGCTCAGATGGGAGCAGATCTGAAGGAATCCCATGAGAGACCCCTTTTCGTCGGCGGGCACGTGTCTGTTGAAGTTTTTGGCGCTCGCGAACCAATAGCCGTCCTTTTCGGAGCCATCCATCGTCCCCCCCTTGGGAAAGAAGAAGTTTTCCCTGTAGAACGGAACGACTATCCCGACCTTGTCGTCGTGCTCCACTATCTTTTCGGGCCAGCAGAACACCTTCTTCCAGTATTCGGCCCCCTCGTTTTCGAATATCCCCCTGCGGTAAGTCCCCACGAGTTTTTCGATTCGGTCGCGCCCGGAGGCGTCCAGGCCGTCCCGGAAAAAAGCCACGGCGTATTCCCGGTTCGGGTTGAAGTACACGTCCTTCACACCGCCCTGTATGGGATCGGAGTAATCGAAAACGACCTCCGAGTTGTCCGTGACCGATCTCACTTTGACTGTGTTTTTTTTCATGCCGATAACCTTAATAATGTCATCTTATGATTATCATGGCCCGGTCGTCGTTGTGTCCGGGGGAATCGAAATCGATCCACGCCGCGAGACTCGCGACCTTTTCCTCGATCGACGCGTTTCGGGAAAAGAGTCCGGAGGCACCTTTGATGTCGTTCGCGCCTTTCTTCAAGGTTTCCTCGTGAAATTTGAGCCATTTTTTCTCGTCCGAGAAGTCCCGCGCGGTTTGGAAAAAAGGATCCGTCACGCCGTCGGTGGCGAGAATCAAAGTTTCGAAACTCTTGGCGAAAGCGAAAAAGGTCTTGTTTTTGACTTTTTCGGGCGTCACTTCGCCGGGTCGCGTCAAACAGGCGGCCGTCCCCTCGGATGCAGCCGAATCGGGGGTTCCCAGGGGCATGACCCTTCCGCTCCCGTTCCAGTCGAAGAGCGCCGCGCAACCGTCGCCCATGAGAAAGGATATCAAAAAATAACCGAAGTCAAACTTTTTGAACGCCAAAAGCGTGAGAGTCGAATCGTAATCGGACAAGGCAGCGGGTTCGGCCGAGACCTTGGATTTCATCGCGACCTCGTCGGCAATCGTCATGTAGGTCTTGTAAACCACCGAGTAGATGAGCTTGTCCAGTTCGAGGCCGTTTCGGTATTTGTTCACCAGAAAGTAGGAATCGTTGTAAAAATTGGCCGCGAAATGCCCGCTCCACTCTTCCAGGGTTCGCGCTTTTTTTTCGAAAAAGTCGCAGACGTTTTTGTTGGAAAAATAATGAAGGAAATATTTGCACGCGGCGACGCTAGCGAGTTCGGCCCCTTTTCCGGAATGGCGGGCGTTTTCGGCCCCGTCCGCGACCGCGAAGGCGTTCCATCCGGTCGGGGTGTTGACCGAGAAGTAAAACCTGTCCTCGCATTGCTTTCGCGCCGAAGCGTGATATCTGCCCCTCGAGCACGCCGCGACCACGGAGAGGTTCGATTCCCGGATTACGGCTCCCCTCTCCGCCCGCGAAAAGTTTTCTCCGGGCCCGGGGGCGGCTTTCCCGGTCGGTTTCGCGGGAACGGCGCGGGCCGCGTCTTCGATTTCGAAAGCGAACTCGAAGGTCTTGAATTGAACTCTCTCCGCGATCTTGACCAGAGCGAGGATACCGAATTTTCCTTTGTATTCGACGGCGGGGGTCCCGGTCACGACGACCGCGCGTTTGTCGGGAGTGTGGTCCGCCTTCTGACGCAGGATTTTGGTCAAAAAAGCGTTGGGTTCGTAGGAAAGAAGCTCCGCGACCTC
>JAITKT010000288.1 GCA_031278225.1 Deltaproteobacteria bacterium | reverse complement strand
GGACACGCCCGGGGCCCCGGGGGTTTCAGCCGTCGTCCGCGGTTTTCCGGGGAGGCGGGTCGGGGTCCGGGGCGCCGTTTCCCTCGGGGTCCCCGGGTTTTTTGGGCTCCAGGAGATAGTCCTTGAGCCCCAGCAATTCGGCCCGGATGTGCCCCAAGAGCCCTTCGAGTTTTTGGGCCTCGGGGGGCGCCGTCGCCGCGGGCGGGGCGGCTTCCGGGAGGGGGGCGGCTTCCGGGGCGGGGGCCGCGACCCCGGGTTCGGTACGGGGGGAGCTTTCCCCGGCGGGGGCCGCGGCCCCGGGTTCGGTCCGGGGGGAGCTTTCCCGGGCGGGGGCCGCCGGTCCCCCCGGGGCTTCGAGGTTTTTCCCGGCTTTGAAGGCTTTGACGTAGCCTTCCCGGAGGCGCTTGCGGGCTCCCTCCGCGGTGTAGCCCTCCACCTGGATTAAAGACCGGATCGCCTCGAAGGTGTCCATGGCGTTCCGGTCGTAGAGCTTTTTCTTGGCCCCGATCCGGATGGGTCTCAAGAAGGCCTTGAACTCCTTTTCCCAATATCTCACGATGTGGGGTTCGAGGCCGAGGACTTCGGCCACGTCACCAATCTTGTAAAGCAGAGGACTTTCCGGCACATCCTTCATCGCGTCGCCCTCGGGAGAATTCGGGGAGTTTCGCCAACACGCCAAAACAAACCATTGCCCGGTCCCTCGAAACCCCCGAATTTCCCCGGGACCTCTTTTCGGGTTCCCGCGGGAACGGAAACCGGGCGAGAAAAACGGCGAGGGGAAACCGGTCCCGGGAACCGGTCCCCTGAACGGGGGCCAAGACCTCAGACCGGCGACTCGGGATACGCGTCCTCGGCGTCCGGGGCCTCGTCCTCCGCGTCCTCCTCGTCGGGGTCCGCGTAACCGTCGGCGAGGGGCCCCTCGATTTCCGCCCTCCGGAACATCTTGTCCCTCAGGTGCCGGGACATGTTGAAGGAGGGACGGAGTCTTTCCTCCACCATGGCGTAGCCCCCGGTCCTGGGGTTCCGGGCGGGCCGGGAAGGCGTTTTCTTCACCTCGAAGTGGCCCAGTCCCTTGATGGTGACGGACTTCTTTTCCACGATGTTTTCTATGACTATGTTTATCAGGGATTCGAGGATCCCGGAAGCGTCCCTGGCCGAAAGGGACAAACGGTTCCGCAAAACGGTGATGAGACCGGCTCTGGTCAACTTTCTGGCACTCGTCATGGGCCCTCCTTCGGTGGAAAACTTTTGTCGCGCCCGGCCCCCGGGGAAATCAATCCCCCCGGGTCTCGCGGCCCGACGGGCCGAAACGACCCCGGAAAACCTCGCGAACGCGAATCGCCTCGCAATCGTCTCGAATCGCCGGTCGGGAAAAACCGGAAAGACCAAGGGGTCCCCGGGGGTCCCGGGTGCTCCCCCCGCCCCGTCCCGCCCCCTCAACCGTTCAATCCCGGGGTCAATCCCTCAGCCTCGCCCCGTGCCTGGTCCCCAGGGCTTCCAGAATCCGTCGGAAACAGCCGCTCACGATCTCTTCGGTCAAGGTCCTCTCGAAGGACCGGAAGCGGAGCCGGAAGGCCACGCTCTTTTTCCCCTCGGGGACTTTGTCCCCGGTGTAGAGGTCGAAGACCGAGACCTCCCCCGGGGGGATGTCCCCGGTCTCCTTTATGGTTTTCACCAGCTCCGCGGCCGGGGTCTCGGAGTCCACGAGGACCGCGAGGTCCCGGGTGAGTTCCGGGTACTCGGAGAATTCGCGAAAAACCGGAACCCTTTCGACGGAGAGGTCCCCGAGGTCCAGTTCCAGGACGTAAACGGGGCCCCCGGCCTTTTTGAGGCCGTGATTCGCGGCCGCGGCCCCGGACAAAAGCCCCAGCCACCCGAGGCGTTTTCCCCCGCGGATCACGGAGGCCGCCTCCCTCCGGTCCAGGAAGGGCGGGACGAATTCGTCCCCGACGTATTCCCAGACCTCCCCGAAACCGGTGGCCAAGGCCTCGAGGACGCCTTTGAGATCGAAAAAGTCGACGGGTCTTTTCTCCTCGTTCCAGAGGACGGAGTCCCGGTCTTTCGCGATCAAGGCCCCGAAACGCCTTTTTTCGAAGGGCTGAACGTTTTCCCCCTTTTTCAGGAAAACGGCCCCGATCTCGAACAGCCTCAGGTCCCTGCGGTTGTGGTACTGGTTCAACTTCGCTGCGTTCAGAAGGCTCGGGAGAATCAGGGTGCGGAGGGTGTTCTGCTCCTCGCTCAAGGGGTTCAAAATCCGGACGGCGCCCGTCCTCGCGGGGTCGTCGGGGGCGAGAAGGAGTTTGTCGACGAAATTCCCGTTCAAAAAGGAATAGCTCATGAGCTCCATGAACCCCAGTCCAGTCATGCGGGACCTTATCTTCTCCGCGAGACGGAGGGTCGGGGGGTCCGGGGCCGCGGGGCCGGGGGGAACGGGGAGGGTCGCGGGAAGGTTTCCGAGGTCGAGTATCCTCATGACCTCCTCGTAGAGGTCGACCTCGCGGGTGACGTCGGTTCTCCAGGAGGGGATCGTCGCGACCCATTCGTCGGAAAGGGCCGGGGCTTCCGCGCCCGAACCCGTTTCCGCCGCGGACTCCGGTTTTCCGCCCTTGGTTTTGTCCTTCCCCTTCTTTTTCGGGGATTCGGGTTCCCGGAGTTCGAAGCCCAGGTCCGCCAAGGCCCTCCTGCTTTCCGCGGACCCGTGATTGGTCCCGAGATAGGCGTCGCAGCGGGCGGGGGAAAAGGAACAAATCTTTGTCCCCCGGGGTTTCGGGTATTCGTCCAAACGACCGGGGGCCACTTTTCCGCAGGAGACGGAACTCATCATGGAGGCCGCCCTGTCCACGGCCCTGGGGCACATCTCTATGTCCTGGCCCCTTTCGAAACGGATCGAGGCTTCCGTGGAAAGGCCCAGGGCCTTGGAAGACCTCCTGATGCTCACCGGATTGAACCAGGCCCCCTCCAGAAAGATGTCGCGGGTCTCGTCCGCGATCTCGCTGTTCCGGCCCCCCATGATCCCCGCGATTCCCACGGGTTTGTCCCCGTCGCAGATTAAAAGCGTTTCCTCGGAGGCGAGCTCCCGCTCCTGACCGTCCAGGGTCGTGAACTTAGTGCCTTTGGGGAAGAAACGCACGGAAATCGTTCCCGTCGAAATCGTTTTCAGATCGAAGGCGTGGAGGGGAAGGCCCAATTCCAACATGACGTAGTTCGTGACGTCCACGATGTTGTTCACGGACCGCTGCCCCAGGGAGGCGAGTCTCGCCTCCACCCACAGGGGGCTCGGACCCGGTTTCGCGTCGTTTATGACCCTTCCGCAGTACCTGTGGCAGCCCTCGGGGGAGTCCACCCGGACCCTGACCTGCTCTTCCGCGCGAATCCCCTCTTCCTCCAGGGGGAAGAAACCGCTCTTCAGGGGTCTTCCCGAAAAGGCGGCGAGGTCCCTCGCGAGTCCCAGATGGCACAGGGCGTCGCCCCTGTTGGGGGTGACCCCTATCTCCATGATCCAGTCATGAGCCGGAAAGAGGACGGAAAGAGGCGTTCCGACGGGACGGTCCCCCATGACCTTCGGGCCGAGCTCCATGATCCCCAGGTTGTCCTCCCCCAGGAGAAGCTCCCTGCTCGAGGCCAGCATCCCCGAGGAGGTCACCCCCATGACGGTCATGGTCTTGATGGTTCCCCCGGGAAGCTCCGTTCCCGGTTTGGCGTAGGGGTAAATCTTTCCGGGTTCCAGGTTTTTGGCCCCGCAAAGAACGGTCGCCCCGGCCCCGTCCCCGATGTCCAAGCGGCACAGGGAGAGGTTTCCGTGAGGTTTGACCTCGACGAGTCTTCCCGCCGCGACTCCGTTCAAATACTCCCTGTGGTCGTAAAGCCTTTCGACCTCCAACCCGAGCGTCACGAACATTTCGGCCACGCGGCCCGGTTTGAGGTCGCTTATCTCCACGAACTCGCCGAGCCAGTCAAGGCTTGCCAGCATAAAAAAATCCTCCGAAAAATCGCGCGGTTCCGCCCCCGGGGGAAAAGAAAAAGGAAAAGAAAAAGAAAAAGGAAAATCAAAAGAGACAAGGAAAACGAACAAGGAAAAGGGTGGCGCGAACCGGTGGCGGGGGCCTTCGCGGGCGGCGCTCCCGGCCGTTTTTTTCGCGCGACCCGAAAACCGGGGCCGGGAAAAAAACGGGGGATTCTCGCGCGCGCGGCCGACCGTTCCGTCAATTTACCGCATTATCAACATCTTTTCAAGATCTCTCGCGACCTCTCCCCGCCCCCGCGAGGGGCCCGTTCCCCCGCTCCCCGAGCCGCCCCCGGGGCGCCCGCCCCAAATCCCGGGGGGCCGCGCGGGTCGCCCCGCCGGGCCACCCCCTCGACCCCGCGCGAACGCCCCGGGACGCCCCGCGCCGTCTCGCCCGCGCGGGTCCGGAAAGAGAGCGGGGGAACCCTCCCGAAAAACGGGCGCGGCCGGAAGCCCCGGCGAAAAAACCGGGGCGGGTCCCCGGTTTCGCCGCCAGATCGG
>JAITKT010000261.1 GCA_031278225.1 Deltaproteobacteria bacterium | reverse complement strand
CCGCGCGCGGGCGTGGTGGGAAAAAGGCCTCCGGGGGCCGGGTTTTTCCGGAAAGGTCGCCCCGGGGCGCCCCGGGGAACTTCGGGGCGAGCCGGCGCCCGGGCGTCGGGCGCCCGGGGAAACCGGGGTCGGGGGTCGGGAATCAGGCGGGGATTTCCCCTCTTATGAGGTCCTCGTAGGTCTCCCGGGCGCGGATTACTTTGTGGGTGCTTCCCTCGACCAGGATTTCCGCGGCCCTGGGGCGGGAATTGTAGTTGGAGCTCATGGAAAAGCCGTAGGCTCCGGCCCCGAAGAAGGCCAGGAGCTCCCCGGGCTCGAGGGGAGGCAGGGGACGGTCCTTGGCGAGGAAGTCCCCGGACTCGCAGACGGGACCCACCACGGTCACGGGGATTTCGCCCCCCGACTTTTCGGTCACGGTCGCGACCCGATGGTAGCTCCCGTAGAGGCTGGGGCGGATGAGGTCGTTCATGGCGCCGTCGACTATCGCGAAGTTTTTGGCCGGGGTCTTCTTGTCGTAGAGGACTCTCGTCAAAAAGACGCAGGAGTTTCCGGAAACCGAGCGTCCGGGCTCGAGGATCAGGGTGAGGCCGGGAAACCCGGAGGCGATTCCGGTCACGGCCGCGGCGTAGGCCTCCGGGGAGGGGGGCTTTTCGTCCCGGTAGGTTATGCCCAAACCCCCGCCGATGTCCAGATAACGGATGTTGACGCCGTGGGTTTTGAGGTCGGAGAGGAGCCCAGCGAGTATGGTCACCGCGTCCCGGAAGGGGGCCGCGTCGGTGAGCTGGGAGCCTATGTGGCAGTCGAGGCCGATTATTTTGAGGCTCGGGAGTTTTTTGGCCTCGAGGAAGAGGTCCAGGGCCTCCCCCAGGGGGATCCCGAACTTGGATTCCCTGAGGCCGGTCGCGACGTAGGGGTGGGTTTTGGGATCCACGTCGGGATTGACCCTGAAGGCCGCGGGGGCGACCAGGCCCTTGTCGGCGGAAACCTCGGCCAAGGCCGCCATCTCCCCGGCCGATTCCATGTTGAACATGAAGATCCCGGCGTCCAGGGCCTCGGACATCTCCTTTTTGGTCTTCCCCACCCCGGAAAAGACTATCCTCCCCCCGGGGATCCCGGCCTTCAGGGCCCTGTGGAGCTCGCCCCCGGAGACTATGTCGGCCCCCATGCCGTTGTCGGCCACGAGTTTCAAAAGGGCGAGGTTGGAGGCCGCTTTGACCGAGTAGCAGATCAGGTGGCGGGTGTCCCGGAAGGCGTTTTCCAGGGCCTTCAGGCCCGAGAGAAAGGCCTCCCTGGAGTAGACGAAGAGAGGGGTTCCCCGGGCGTCGGCCAGCTCCCCGAGGGAAACGTCCTCGACGGAGAGGGAACCGTTTTTGTAAGAAAAGAAATCCGGAAGCATCCCCTTGCCAACCCGACAATCTCCCCTCCCGGGGGTCAAAAGGCCGCGACCCCGGGGGCAGCGGCCCGAAAAATGAAAGAAATTCGAAAAACAAGGCCCCCCGGCGTCGGGACCGCGGTTCGTCCGCCCCCGGCCGGGTCGGGGCAGGCTCATTTTACAGTTTTTGTCCCGATTTTAAAATCCGATGTCCCGGAGGTCGGGTTTTTCCCCGGGTTCCGGCTCGGGCTCGACGCGAAGAAGGGCCTCGGGGGAGGGGAGGCTTTCGTTTCCCCTTGGCGAGTCGTCGACCGAGGTGACGACGTAGCGCGGGTCGGAGTCGGGGGGCGCGGTCTCGTCGAGATGGGTGTTTTCCGCGAGCCGGCCCGCGAGGAGTTTCCACCCGTCGTCGGGCCCCAGGCGCCTGTAAAGGCGGTAGAACCGGAAGCCGGGCTCGCCCGCCATGGATTCCCAATTGAGAATCACGCCCCGGGCCGAGAGGGAGGCGTCGAGGAAAGAGATCGGGGGAAGGGGCTCCCGGTCCTCGACCCTGACCGTGACTTCCGGGCCGAAGGGACCCGGGACCAGGCTGTCCCCCCTGGAGATGACCCGTCTCGCCCTGTAGGTGTAGTCGTTGTCGTATTCCACGCTCAGGTCCGCGTGTTCCCGATCCCTCGTGAGGACCAGGGATTCCCAGGGGGTTTCCCCGACCCTGCGGTCGATTTCCGTGAAGGTCGGGAGCGTCCCGTCCTTTCGGGCCTCCGGGGGGTCGAAGGTCAGAAGGACGCTTTTGTCCCCGACCGAGACCCGGAAGTTTCCCGGGGGCGGCGGGGGGGAGAGGGCGTAAACCGCGAGTTCGGTCCATTGGTCGGGATGGGCCGCGCCCCTCCCGGAGAAGGCCGCGACCCTGAAGCGGTAGACCCGGCCCTCGGTCAGGGTTTTTCCCCAGTAGTAGGGTTTGGGGTTCACGGTCGCGCCGGGGGGAGGGGGTTGGGCGGGGGCGACGCCCGCTCTTTCGAAGTTCGCGGGGCAGGTCTCGCAGTAATCGGAGAGGGGGAAAGAGGCTTCCCAAATTTCGAAGCGGGAGAGGGAGGAAAGGGGCCTTCCCGCGGCGTTGGTCGTCGGGGCCCTGAAGGAGAGGACGAAGTTTCCCTTGTCGTCCTGGTCCTGCCGGAGGTCCGCGACCTTCGCGGGGAGGGTCTCGAGCTCCGGCCTGGGGTGGGTCTTGACCCCGCAGGAAAGGAGGAAGAGGAGGGCCGCCGCGGCCGCGGCCGCGGCCAGGGGGAGCCGGAGCCCCGGGCCCTTCGGGGAATCCCGGCCGGGCCCCCGGCGCTTTTCAGAGCTCGTGGTCGGATTCACTCTTCTGTTCTTCCATTCGGGCCCTCGCGAGTTTTATCTGCTCCCGCACCCGTTCCGGGGCCGTGCCCCCGGGGGTGGTGTTCCTGGCGTTTATGAGGCTCATGGCGTCGAGGCGGGAGAGGATCGAGGGGTCGGCCTTGGGGCAGAAGGCGGCGAGTTCGGAGGGGGAAAGGTCCCGGAGGGCCTTTTTTTCGGCCAAGGCCATGGCGACCAGGGCCCCCACCTGGCCGTGGGCCTCCCTGAAGGGGACCCCCCGCATGACCAGATGGTCCGCGAGGTCCGTCGCCCCCATGTAGGGGTCCTCCGCGGCTTCCCGGAGCCTCGGGAGGTTGAATTGGACCTTTTTGACCATGGAAATCGCGAGCTCCAGGGAGAGTCTCAGGGTTTCGCAGGTGTCGAAGAGGGGCTCCTTGTCCTCCTGGAGGTCGCGGTTGTAGGTCAGGGGGAGGCCCTTTAAGGTGGTCATGACGGAGACGAGGTTTCCTATGAGCCTTCCGCATTTTCCCCGGACGAGCTCCGCCCCGTCGGGGTTTCTCTTCTGGGGCATCATGCTGCTCGTGGTGCAGAGGCTGTCGGGAAAGCGCACGAACCCGAACTCCGCGGTGGCCCAGAGGACCAGTTCCTCCGCGAGGCGGGAGAGGTTCACGCCCGTCACGGCCCCGATGTAGAGAAATTCCAGGATCTTGTCCCTGCTCGCGACGGAATCCATGCTGTTGGGGGAGATTTTGTCGAAAAAGACGGCGTCGGCCACCTTTTCGGGCTTGATGGGGATGGGGGTCCCGGCCAAAGCCCCGGACCCCAGGGGCATGGTGTCGATGAAGGTGAAGAGGAAGGCGGTCCGGTCGTAGTCCCTGCTGAAGGCGTGGTAGTAGGCCATGAGATGGTGGGCGAGAAGGACCGGCTGCGCCCTCTGGAGGTGGGTGTAGCCGGGCATGGGGGCCTCCCCGGCCTCCTCGGCCCGATCCAGAAGCGCGGCCCGGAGGCGGAAGAGGAGGTTCATGAGGTTGTAGGACTCGGCCTGCAGGTAGAGGAGCTCGTCCAGGACCACCTGGTCGTTCCTGCTCCTCGCGGTGTGGAGTTTTTCCCCGGGCTCGCCGATCCGTTCGATTAATTCCCGCTCGATGTTCATGTGGACGTCCTCGAGGGACCTCTTCCACTTGAAGTTGGGTTTCCTGTCCCCCACCACCTCTTCCAGGATACTCATGAGCCCCTTGGAGATCTTCACCGCCTCCCCGGTCGTGAGGACGCCTATGTCCTCCAGCATGCTCGCGTGGGCCAGGGAGCCCAGGATGTCGGCGTAGGCCATCTTCCTGTCGAAGCCCACGGAGACCGAGGCGTCGGCCAGGGCCGGGTCCATCTTCTCCGACAGGGGACCCGAAAGGTGCCTCGCGCCCCCGTCTTTTTCCTTTTTCTTCGGGGCCATGGTCAGTCGCCCGGTTTTTTCGCGAGGGGTATCGCGAGCCTCAGGCCGTTAACCCTTATGAAGCCCCCCGCGTCGGCCTGGTCGTAGACCGCGTCCTCCTCGAAGGTGGCGTGTTCGGGGGAGTAGAGGGAGAACGGGGACTTCCTTCCGACCGTCCGAAGGCCGCCCTTGTGAAGTTTCATCCGGACGGTCCCCGTCACGTTTTTTTGGGTGCCGTCCACGAAGTTCTGGAGCGCCTCCCTCTCCGGCGAGAACCAGTAGCCGTTGTAGACCATGGCGGAGTAGCGGGGGACGAGGGAGTCCTTCAAGGCGATGACCTCCCTGTCGAGGGTCAGGGACTCCATGTTCCTGTGGGCCAGCGCGAGAAGGGTGCCCCCCGGGGTCTCGTAGACCCCCCGGCTCTTCATCCCCACGTACCTGCTCTCCACTATGTCCACCCTCCCGACGCCGTTGGCCCCCGCGATTTCGTTCAGTTTTTTCAAGAGTTCCGCGGGCTCGAGTTCCACCGAATCCACCGCGACGGGGTCTCCCTCCCTGAAATCGACGGTCACGTAAGTCGGTTTGTCCGGGGCCTTTTCCGGGGCCGTCGTCAAGACGAACATGTCCTCCCGCGGCTCCGCCCAGGGGTCCTCCAGGATCCCCCCCTCGAAGCTTATGTGGAGGAGGTTGCGGTCCGTGGAGTAGGGCTTTTCCGCCGTGACCGGGACCTCTATCCCGTTTTTGGCGGCGTAGGCCAGAAGTTCGCTCCTGGACTTGAAGTTCCATTCCCTCCAGGGGGCCACGGTCTTGAGGTTTTTGTCCAGGGCCATGGTGGCGAGCTCGAAGCGCACCTGGTCGTTCCCCTTTCCGGTCGCCCCGTGGGCCACGGCGTCGGCCCCCTCGGCCCTCGCTAAGTCCACCATGTGTTTGGCGATGACCGGGCGGGCGAGGGAGGTCCCCAGGAGATATTGGCCCTCGTAGACGGCGTTGGCCCTCATGGCGGGGAAGACGTAATCCCGGACGAACTCCTCCCGGAGATCTTTTATGACGCATTTGGAGGCCCCGAGCTTCAGGGCCTTTTCCTCCAAGCCCTCCAGCTCCTCCGCCTGCCCCACGTCGGCGCAGAAGGCTATGACCTCTTTCGCGCCGCGGTCGGTCAAAAGCCACTTGAGGATGACGGAGGTGTCGAGGCCTCCCGAGTAGGCGAGAATTATCTTTTCCGGTTCGCGGCCGGCTTTGTCGGTCATGATTGAACCATCCTTTCCGATTGGGTGCCCTTGACGTTTCGAAACGTTTTCGGGGGGAGCGCGGGGAGGGGCGGGGGAAAAGCGAAAAAATCATTTTACACGCCGATCGCCATGCTTTTCAAGGATTATTCCTGCGGGGCCTCACCCCGGCCCGGGGGATTTCCCCTTCAAACCCCCGGCCGATTCGGGGAAAGGGCCGCCCTTTTCGGGATTCCGAGGGCTTTTTCGCGAGGACCAATCCGTTTTTGACTCGCGCGGGCGATAAGGCGCGCTCCTCCGCGCCCCCCGAAGTCCGCCCCGGGGAGGGGACGGTCGCCCGCGCGGCCGAAACCCGGGAGCGCCGTCGGGGCGAACGTCGGGTTCGGTCGAAAGACGAATTTCGCGAACCCTGGGGAAGCGGTTCAATCGAAGGGAGCGAAATTCGCGGGGGGAGCCAAAGCTTCCGGCGGACCCCGGACGGGCGAACGAAACGCGACACCGCAATCGGGTATTTCCAACGAACACGGGAAAACATGGATTCGCGCGTATTCC
>JAITKT010000250.1 GCA_031278225.1 Deltaproteobacteria bacterium | reverse complement strand
GGGTGTCCGTCCCCCGGGACGGCGAAGGTCCGGGCGGGTCGCGTTCCGATTCCCCTCGCGAAAGCCGACCGCCAAAGCCGGGGGAGCGCCCGAAACGCGGTCGTCCCCTGGCGGCGCGGCGCGGCGGCCCGGGATCGCCGGAAATGACCGCGACCCTCGCGGGAAAAAGAACGTTCGGACGAATTTTTGAAAAACGCCCTTCGCACCCGGCGAGGGCGCGTCATTCCTTTACAAACCTTGAAAGCCCGTTTATAATGAGCCGTTTCCCCTCCCTTTTCGATAAAGCCCGGGAAACGTCGCTTTCACGAATAATTCACCGCGGTTGTCGTTTTTTTCATCACACTTTTTTTCGCGGTTAATCGCGATTACCCGGAGACATCATGCCCAAATTCACGAAAATTTTTATTTCGGTCTGCGCTTTGTCATTCGTTCTTTTCGGAGCGGTCGCGACGGACGTCCAATCACAGATGGAAATCAGCAAAGAGGCCGTCGAGGCCGAGCCCCCCCTGACCCAGGCCGACATCGACGCGTTCGTCGAATTTTATCCGAAATTCGACTTGAAGGAATCCGACGCCCAGGACGAAAACTTCGAAAAAGTCGCCAAAGCCATGGGAATCACGCCCACCCGTCTCGTCTACATCATCATGAAGTCAAGCGTGGGCATAATGATCGTCTCGGACCCGTCGAAAAAAGAAGAATACCTGAGTGACGACGAATCGGGACCAATGGTTCCGAACGACGCCGAACAGGCGATTATCGCGAAAAACATCAATGAAATCATCGCGGCCATGAGCAGCCAATACAGATAGTTTTTTCACCGCTTTTTTCGTTTCCGGAAGGGGGGGAGTCGGGGCGTCGGAGCCGGACCGGAATCCCCCCTCTTTTTTCCCCCGAAACGTTCGCCCGCCAAACGCGGTTTTCGCCGCCCGCGACCCCGAGAGATATGAAGGAGTCGAAAAAAGTCCCCGGGCGGACCCTCTCTTTTCCGGAGTCGTCGCCTCCGTCGTCCGGTAAGATGACGGGAGTCGCGAGAACCCGGTCACCGTTCGGGCCGCGCGGGACCGGCCGCGGCGCCGAGGGCCACTCATCGCTTAATTTATTGACAAATCGCGGATATTACTCCCAAAGATAACCCCCAAAGGCCGCCTCGCGCCGAAACGGGGCCCGATGAAACTTCATTTATAAAGTCACTTTAAAAAGTCAATGAAAAAACTGGACATTTTGTAAAAAAATCTTTACCATGTTTCCCGAACCGGTCCCCCACTCCCCGTCACCCCAAAACTCACCACCCCATCGCCCACCCTCGGAGAGCCATTGAGAAGAGCGGACGAACCCCTCTTCGACGCGCGCGCCTTTCTTGCCCGCTTTCACCCAAACGAAACACCGTCCCGGGAGAAATCCCCGGGCCCGCCCGAAACGGGGGCTCCGTCGCCCGAAGGCCAAATCCCGGACGCTTCGAACCCGACGCGAAAAAAAATCCCCGCGACTCCTCCGGATGACTAGCGCTTCCGTTCCGTCGCGCGGCACCCCCCCCCACAGCCTCCAATGTGAAGCCGCTCAAAACCGCCCGCGGCGCCGTGAACGACATGGACATCTTCAATTTCGAAAGCGCGACGAAAGACGACGAAGAAAAAGCTTTCCTCGGTTTGACGGATCTTTCGAGCGTCAAAAAACTGAAAAAGATCTTGTGGGACATTTCCAAACTGGGAAACGTCTCCGTCGTCGCGGTGGACGACGACGGCGCCCCGATCTCGAAGAGGTTTTCCCTGAACGTCTTCTGTTCCAAAATGAACAACTCGGAGGACTTCGGGGATGTCTGCCGCAAGGTCCACCGCGCGGGACTCAGGGAATCCGACGCCCTCCGGGACAGATTCACCTACGTCTGCCCCTTCGGACTCCTGGAGACGGTGATACCCGTTTTCGTTGATAATCGCCTGGCCGGGGGAATCGTCATCGGGCAGGCCAAGTGCGAAAACGCGCCCCGGGGATTGGCGGACATGACCAAAAACAGGATTTTGTCCCCGAAAAAGGCCGTCGAATCCGACGAGATGCTCCAATCCTTTTACGACTCCATTCCCCCCCGGGACTACGGCCGTTACGACGCCCTGATTTCCCTCGCGGCGGGGGTGACCGAGTCCTTCGTCGGGAACGCCGAAAAAGTCGCGGCTCCCGGGGACGACAAGGCCGGACGGACGGACGCTTCCCGGGAAAAGGTTCCCGCGGGCGACGACCCCGACCGGCGCGCCCCGCCCAACCTTTACTTTCTCCTGAACGCCCTGAACTCGATATCCAACCTTTCCGTCCTCCACGGATCCATGAAAATAAACGAGTTGTCGATATTGACCGCCCGTTTCGTCAAAGCCGCGAACTCCAACCGCACGCACAACTTCCCGGAGGAAGAGAAAAACATCATTCTTTTGTATCTGAACATTCAAAAGGCCCGATTCGGCGACAGCCTCCAATTTTCCGCGAACGTCGCCCAAAACGTCAAAGACGCCCTGATCCCCGCCGAAATCACCCTTCCCTTCGTGGAAAGAATCTTTTTGACGAACGGATTGACGGTCTCCCCCAAGATCAACGTGAACGTGACGTTCAAAAAGGAAGACGAATACGTGGTCGCGGAAATCACCGACAACGTGTCGCGTTCGCCCCTGACGTTCGGGGAACCTCCCCGGGGGGCGTTTCTCCGCGACTCCGAAAGCAAGGTCGTCGAATCCCGCGTCATGAATTCCGCGCGCCGTTTGTCCGCGTTTCGCGACAAAAACGCCGGAATTTCCATCAAACCCAACGAGGGCGGAGGAAGCAAATGCGTCATCCGCTGCCCCGTCATAATCGAAAGACGAAGCGTCAATGATTGATCCAAACGCGCGCCCGCCCGCGGAACCGGCGGTCGGGGAAGTCCCGAGGGAAAGGGTCTATCGGGTCATGATAGTCGACGTCGACCCTCTCATGCGGGAAACCCTGACCAGCGTAATCTCCAAAGTCGAAGGTTTCACCGTCACGCATTCCCTGGGAAACCACGAGGAGGTAATCGGTCAGTTCAAAAAAGACATGCCCGACGTGGCCATCGTCGAACTCGATCTCCCGTGGATGTCCGGACTCGACATCGCGAAAAAAATGCTCGAGATCCACGGGGACACCGCGATTTACATCATTTCCACCTACGACTATTTCGAAACCTCGCAGCTGACCCTGGGCATGAAACTGGCCGGGCACATCCTGAAACCCGTTTCCCCCGTCGAGCTCACGGAGATGTTCAAGCGCCACAAAGACCATTACAAGCTGAAGCCGTCCCCTCAACTGGCGCTGCTTTCCGACATCGTGAAAGAGAGAGCCTTC
>JAITKT010000146.1 GCA_031278225.1 Deltaproteobacteria bacterium | reverse complement strand
GAGGTCGTGGCCCTTGTGGCACACCTGGGCGCAGACGTCGCAGCAGCCGAGGTTCCCGACGAGCCTGCACGTCTCGCAGCGCCAGTAGTGCTGATTGGCGTAGTTGCGCCGCGAGGCGATGTACGTGCAGTGCTTGGCGATGCCGGTGAGGTTTGAACTCAAATCTCCGCGGGACGTTTGGAAAACAAACAAACGACCGCGGCATCTTGAAAATACCGATGAAACCGCGATTCGTCCGTGCCCGGGACGTCCCGGGTTTTCCGCGGGAGATCCTCCGGCGTCGCGGTTATGCCGCCAATCACTTTGATATCCCCGATGACTTTCCTGACGGGTCTCGCGGAGCGCGTGACGAATCTTCCGACCATTTTGCCCGCCGAAAGTCCGCGGCGTTCGCGTGATTTTTCGCCGCTCGTCATGCGTTCGGCGCATGCGGGGTTAACGGACAATAACTTGGCATCCGTCGAATTGACCTCGAAAAAAAGTTTTTTTTCAAGATTCGCAACGGGTTCGACGCCGTCGGCAATGACGGTCATCGTCGCGGTTTCCGTTTGATCGCTCCCGACCCGAAATCACCAAACCCCCGGCCCGCCGGGCCGCCCGGACCGCCCGGCGCGGGGGCGTTCGAAAACATAATTCGGCATAAACGCGATTATCGTCAAATTCGTTCGTGGAAAAAAAGCCGTTCAAAGACGTCCCGAACGACCGTTCCGCCGGCTTCGGCCGTTCGCGGCCAAACGCTTCCCGACGGCGGAAACGAGAAACCGTGTCCGTTTCCCGAAAAACCGCGAACGCGTCCGGCGGACGGGATTGGCATCATGAAATCGGCCGAGATCGGAGGCGCCCGTCCCTTTCCCCCGCGCGCGAATCTTTCCGTTCGCGGGGACTTCCCGCGCCAAGGGGGAACGAACAAGGACGTTTCGCGGTTTTCAAAGTAAACCTTTACGTGTTCCGACGCTCGCGCGAGAGATCGCGAACCGCGGCGACCGGCCCCCGAAACTCCCGTTCCCCTTGACTTTTCGCTTCCGCGTGACATAACATAACATGCCTTGTCGCATTTGAAACTCAATTGCGCGACCAACGCCTCCCCCCCCGACGTTCGGCCGAAACGCGCTTCCATTGCTTTTCCCCGGTTAGTCCGTTTTTTTTCGGTCACCGATTCGCCGCGGGTCCCGGCTTCGCGGCGTTCTTTGACGCTCTTCGCCGCTCCGGGGTTCCGGACCGCCCGCCCGTCGCGCGTCAAACGAATTTTTTCGGAGGCCGCCGAAACCTCGAAGACCGCGAAACGAAAACGAAAACCGCCTTACCGTCAAACTACGTCGCGACTCCGCCACTCCCGAACATCATCCGAAATCAAAACGAGACGCGGTTAAATGGCTTTATTCGCATTGAAACGTTTGGCCCTGGTGCCATTTTTGCTCGTGATGGCCTCCGTCGTGGCGTTTCTCCTGGACAGCGCCTCCGGCGGGGATCCCGCGTCCATCTCCCTCAGGGCCAAAGGGGTTCCGATAACCGAAAAGACCCTGGAGGCCGAGAAACGGGATTTGGGAATCCGGGACGATTCACCCCTGCTCGGCTACCTCTCTTGGTTGAAAAGGGCGGCCCGTCTCGATTTCGGGCTCTCTTTTCAGACGGGAAAGCCCGTCCTGCGAGAGCTTAAAGAGCGCTTTCCCGTGAGTTTTCTCCTGGCCTTCTTCGCCACCCTGTCGGGTCTCGTCTTCGGAATTCTTTTGGGAGTCCTGGCCGCCCGTTATCCCGACGGCCCCCCGGACTCTTTCGTGAAAATCCTCTCCTCCGCGGGGGCGAGCGTCCCCGATTTTTGCCTCGCCATCATTTTACTCTACGTCTTCGGGGTTTATTTCAACCTGGTGCCGACGGTGGCGGGCAACAACCCGAAAAACCTCCTCCTTCCGACCCTCGCCGTCACTCCCGCCCCGGCCTCCCTCTACGCCATGGAAATTCGCTCCTCGCTTTTGGAAACCAAGAACAAACTCTTCATGAAAGCCCAGGAAGCCCGTGGCCTGTCCCCGACGGCGACCCTCGTCTTCCACGGACTTCCCAACGTCATGACCCCGATCGTCACCCTGGCGGCCATGAGCTTCAGAAGAATCCTGGGCGGCCTCGTGGCCTGCGAGCTCATCTTCTCGATAAACGGCATGGGCAAGTTCGCCCTGGACAGCGTGACCCAAAGGGACCTTCCCGTCATCCAGGGCTACGTGGTCATCATGACCCTGTGCGTGATACTCGTGACCCTGTTTCTGGACATCCTCTCCTCGCTCCTGGACCCCCGGGTCAAGAAGGAGGCTTTTTATTGAACGGCCGGCGAAACAACCCCGCCAATCGCGATCTCATCGGGAATCCCGGGGAAAGGGGACTCCCGGAAACCGCCATGGCGCTCGCCGCCCGCGAGGCCCCGGGCGGGAAGGGTGACTTCCTCGCCGCGCCTTCCCCCGAAACCGACGGGGACGGAAGCGCCGTCATCCGTCCGGAAGGCGGCGAAGAGCGCGCCGCGGAAACGGGCGAAGCCGCGGGCCGCGCCGCCGCTTTCGAAGGGGAGCCCTCCCGCGACGAAACAGGGGCCGCCCGCGCCTTCCCGCGAACCCGCGCCTTCCCCAAACCCGACAAATTCACCGCGTTTCTTTTGATTTGCGCGGCTCTCGCGATTATCGCGTCTTTCGTCGAGCCCGGGCTCCTGAATCGCGATCCTCACAAAACCGACATCAGACACAAGTTTCTGGCTCCGTCTTTGGAATACCCCCTCGGGACGGACCAGCTGGGCCGCTGCGTTTTCACCCGCCTGTTGGTGGGGGCGAGGAGCACCTTCGGGGTGTCTTTCGTCACGGCCTTGGCGATTTTCGTTTTGGGAACATTCTTGGGCCTGCTCTCCGGTTTCGCCGGGGGGATGGCCGATTTCGCGATCATGCGACTCGCGGACCTCGTCATGTCTTTTCCGGCCATCCTTTTGGCCGTCGCGTTTTCCGCCTTGGCGGGCCCCTCACCGACCGCGCTCGTGACGGCGTTGTCCATCCTGTGGTGGGGACCGACCGCCAGGTTCGCGAGGGACGCGGTTCGGGAGATTCGGGAACGGGCCTAC
>JAITKT010000021.1 GCA_031278225.1 Deltaproteobacteria bacterium | reverse complement strand
CTCCGTCGCTCCCTTCCCTCTTCTTTCGGGAGGCCCCGGCGCGTCCCTTTTTCTTCGCGGGGTAAGAAGTCTCCCTTTCCGGGTCGGGTTCGCTCCCGCCGAGGGATTCGAGGGAAAGGTCCCGGGCCGGGTCCCGGGCCGCGCGGGGCTCTTTTCCGGGTGCCTCGTCCATTGCCTTCCCGGATGCCTTTTCGGATTTTTTTCCCGGGTCGGACCCCTTGGCGGCGGTTTTTTCCCTTCTCCCGCCCGCCGGGGCGCCCTCTTCGGGCGAGGGATCCCGTCCCGGGTCGTCCCTCGGGGGACGGGGCCCGGAAAAAGTCCCGGGGTCGGGCGGGGAAACCGTCGGGGCGAAGGGGTGGGAAGGGCCGAAGAGCCCGGGGGAGAGGTCGGTTCCGGAAGAGCCGGGTCCCTCGCCCGGTCCCTCGCGGAAAGAACGCTCGGAGGAGCGGGAGCCGGAGAAGGAGCCGCCCTGGTCGTAGGGTCTTCTGCCCCTGCCCGGGGGGAGGTCCGCGGCCCGGGGACCGGATTTCCCTCCCGGTCTCATGAACCTGGGATGTTGGGGGATTTCCACGGTGCGGAGACCGGGGCGTTCCCTGGAGGGTCCCGGACCGGCCGGGGAGGTCGGGGGGGGCGGAACGCTCGGGACGATCGGGGCGACGGGAGCGCTCGGCGCGAACGGGGCGGGCGGCTTAATCGGGGACGAGGGGGCCGCGCCCGTCGCCGGGGGGACCGGGGGGGCGGTCGGTTCGGTCGGGGTCTCGCGGTCCCGATCGGCTTCCCGGGCCGCGCGGCGGCGGGTTTCGATTCGGGTTTCCGCCCCGGTCTCGGGCGGGGCTTCGCGTTCGGGTGTTCCGTCGGAGTCGGGAAAGGTTTTTTCCGAAAACCTTCCGGGAGTCGGGGGGCTCGGGGGGAGGTCGCGGGTGTCCCGGGCGTGGGAGCCGAGCCAGGAGAGGTAGTCCTCGGCGGGGGCCCCGGGGTCTTTTTCGGGGACGGGAGCCTCGGGTTTTTCCGGGGGAAGGGGCCAGGAAAAGACCGGGGGCGCGAGGTTAACGGGAACGGAGAGGCCGTCGGGTTTGATCTGGGGACGGGGAAGGATGTTTTCCGGGACCAGGGGGTAACCCGCGAGCCACATCTCGGCCACGATCCCGCTTATCCCGGCCCAGCCCTCGTCCACGGGGGTGCCCGCGAGACTCCGAGCGACGTGAGGCCTCGCGGGGTCCGACCCCAGGATGTTTTTTATCATGCGGGTGGCGGAGTTTCCGGGACCCGTTTCGATGAAGAAACGGACCCCGTCCGCGTAGACTTTTTCCACGAGTTTCGCGAAGTCGTGACCGCGGAGGGCCTGGGCGGTCAAGGAGTCGCGGATGTCCTTGGATTCTTGTTTCAAGGGCCGGAGGAAATTGGAGGACCAGAGGGTTACCCCGGGGATTTCGACGGTTTCCCGGTCGTGGAAGCGCAGGAACTCGTCTTTCACCGCCTCGACCAGGGGAGAGTGGATCGCGACCGGATCCTCCGCGGGAAACCAGGGGGTGTCAAGGGAGCGGGCGAGCTCGAGGACGGCCTCCTCTTCCCCCCCGACGAGGCATTCCTCCCGGGTGTTCACCACGAGAATCGAAAGGGTTCTTTTCACTCTCGCCGGAAGGGCCTCGATGGCTTTTTTGATTTCCTGGGCGCTTTTCGGGAAAACCCCCGCGGCCCATTTGAAGGGCTTGCTCTTCCCGAGACGGAAATAAGTTTTCGCGGCGTCGTAATCCCCGGCCAGTTCGGTCCGGAAGAGGGGGGATTCCGCGAGGGATCTCGCGAGCCCGTTTTTGTCGGGCCAGACGCCCAAGGCCACGAGCATGACCGTTTCCCCGAGGGAATGCCCGAAGGCCGCGTCGGGTTTGAAACCCAGTTTCGCGAGAACCCTCGCGGCGACGGTCCCGAAGGCGGTCTGGGCCATGAGGCATTCGTGAGTCGCGGGCCTTCTGTGGTTGGGTTCCCAGAAGAGCTCGGACCGGAAGAATTCCTTGGGGCGATCGAGCTCTTTTTCCAGAACGCTCACCACCTCGGGAAAGGCGAGGGAAAGATTGCGTCCCAGACCCTTGTGATGGTTTCCCGCCCCCGGAAAGACCCACGCCACCTTGCCCCCGAGGGGTTTGGGGAGGGCCCGGAAGAACCTGGGCTTGGGGTCGTCGGATTTATGGTCCCCGGGGTCGGACCTCAGGAGTTTTTTCGCCAAACCCGCGAGCTCGTGGGCGGTTTTGGAAAGAATGGCCAAGGCGGGCGGGGCGCTCTTGTCGTTCGCGGGGTCGTCCTCCCAACGGTGGGGAAGGGAGAGAAAGTCCTGGGGGTCTTGTTGGGCTTTTTCGGCGAGACCCGAAAGAACTTTCAGGGCCTCGTTCGCGTCTTCCGGGGTCTTTCCCCTCACGAAGAACCAGGAATCGGGTCTCACGGGTTCCGGGGGGACCTGGAGGGCCCTCGGGACCGACCCCTCGAATTCCCTGAGGACGTAACCGGGTCCGGAGAGTTCCCGGGGGGGTTCGTCGGGGTCCTTGACCCAGTGGCAGAATCCCTGACCCCTTCCCAAAGGCTTCACCCTGTGCCGGAGGAAGAAACCGCTCTTGTTTATGGCGAAGAGTCCCGAGAGGGGCCCGAGGCGGGTGAAGGAACCCGTGACCGTGAGGTCGGCCAAGGGCGGAACTATCTTCGTCCCCTCGGCGTTCGCGAGGAGCATGGCCGCGCAGCCCTCCACCCAGACCGTTCTCGGGGAAAGGGCGGAGGTTTTGGGGTCCCCGAAGGTGTCCGCGACCCCCACGAGGGCCAGATCCACCGCCCCGTTTTCGAGGAAGTGAATGGCTTCCCGAAGGGCGCGCAAGCCCGAATCCTTCTCCTCGGAGAAGGTGAAGGAAGGACCGCCGATCCCCAAATGCCTCGCGATCCTCGAGGCCGCGAAGCTCCCCAGGGCCCCCAGGACCCTCGAGTGGTCGAGGGGGGGTCCCGAGGCCTCCCGGGCCTCCCGGACGAATTCCCGGACCTCTTTTTCGTTTTTCAAGCGCCCCCGCGCGACCAGGGCCGCGGCCGCCCTCGGGGGGGCCAGCCACCTCACGGCGTAGTCTATGGCCCTGGGGTCCGTGTTGACGCCCATGAAGACGCCCATGCGGGATTCGGAAAACCCCTCCGGCGCGCCCTCGGGGGAGAAACCCGCCGCCTTCATGACGTAGGACGCGACCTTCAGGGCCAGACTCTGTTGGGGGAGAAAGGCCGCGATCTCCAGGGGCGGGATCTTCAGGCCCTTGGCGTCGATGGTGAGGTCGTCGAAGAAATAGCCCGTGGCCTTCAGGGACCCCACCCTCCTGCTCTTGGCCACGGGAGGTTCGTCGGGGGTGAGCCAGTAGCGGGCGAGGGCGTCGTAACTGGTCCAGGGCGCGAGAACCGTCCTCGCGGTTATGAGTTTCGCGGAGAGGCTCCTGGTGACGTAGCGGACTTCCCCGCTTTTTCCCCGGAAGACCCGCGGCTTTTTTTCCGGGACGGACGGGTTCGCGGGGGCCGCGGTTTCGGGGTTGGCGGCGTTCGCCTCGTTCGCCGCGGGCGCGGTTTCGGGATTGGTGGCGTCGTCCGCGTTCGCGGCCCTCGCCGTTTTGGCCGCTTTTCCGGTTTTCGCGGCTTTGGCGGCTTTCGGGGCTTTCCCGGCCGCGGTTTTTTCCGGGGCTTCCGGGGCCGCGATCGCGGCCGTCCCCGGGGATTTTTCGGAGGCCAGCGCCGCCGCGGTTTCCGCCGGGACGGCGGGCGGGGTTTGGGGGACGCCGGGGGAAATCCCGCGCGCGGGACGGGTGTCGAAGACCTTTTCGTAAAGCTCGGGCCTGTGTTCCTCGAGGACGGCCTGGGCGTTTATTCCCCCGAAGCCGAAGGCGTTCACGAAAGCCACCCGGGCCTCGTCGGGATTTTCGGGGTCGGGCCAGGGGAGGGGTTTCGCGAGGACGCGGAGCTTGGGGTCGAGGTCCAGTTCGAGGTCCTTCGCGGGTCTTTCGAAGCCCCCGGAGGGGGGAAGGATTTTGTGTTCGAGGGCGAGGATGGCCTTGGCCATGCCGGCGGCCCCGGCGGCGGCCAGGAGATGACCGACGTTTCCCTTGACGGAACCCAGGACCGGGGGCTCGGGGAGGGAAAAGGAGGCGAGGCCGGGGAGGGCGCGGAGGTGGTCTTTCACGGACCGGACCTCGGCCCGATCGCCCTGGGGGGTGGCGGTGCCGTGGGCCTCCACGAGACCCGGGGAGCCTCTGGCCCTTCCGTCGGGAAAGGACATCCCGGCCCTCAGGGCGGCTTTTCTCATGGCCGCCAGTTGGCCGGCGTGGTCGGGGGCGAGGGGATTGGCGTTCACGTCGTTGGAAAGACCCATCCCGAGAATGAGGGCCCGGATTTTGTCACCGTCTTGGATGGCCCGATCCAGCCTTTTCAAGACGAAGACGCAGGCCCCCGTCCCCACGAGAAGGCCGTCGGCCCTCTCGTCGAAGGGACGGGAGGCGCCGCTTTTGGAAAGGGCCCGGAGATTGGAAAAACCTATCTGGGTGAAGAGGGGATCGGCCTTGGCGAGACCCCCGGAGACGAGGGCCGTGAGGCTCCCCCCCACGAGTTTCATGAAGGAGATGTGAACGGCGTAGAGGGAAGAGGCGCAGGCCGCGTCCAGGGTGAAGGCGGGACCCGCGAGGCCGAAGACCTCCTGGAAGAGTTTGGCGGCGTAGCCGGCGCTCCTGAAGGGACTGGTCCCGGGAGGGGGGGCGAAGGGATTGAAGTCCCAGTGACGGGTGGCCTCCTTTCCGTAGAGACTCACCGTCGCTTCGCTCATGGCCCGGGTGGGCAATATGTTTTGACCCGCCACCACCCCCACCTCGGAGGGGGAATGGGAGGAAAGATCCGTTTCGGAGAGGGCCGCGTTTCCCGCTTCCAGAAAATAGAGGAGGGACTCGTCGCATTCGAGGGGGTCGAAGGCCTCGGGACGGTTTTTTCCCTTCAGGAAGGGGAGGTCGTTTCTGTCCGGGTAGGGTTTTCTCCAGGCCCCGGCCAAGGTGACGGCCTTGTCGGGGACGGGATCCGCGTCCGGATCTTTTTGAAGAAATTCCCCGGGATCGAATCCGAAGTCGTAATCCTTGGCGTCTCTCGTCGAAACCTTCCCCGAGACGACGTTGTCCCAAAATTCACCGGGGGAGGAGGCGTCGGGAAGCGCCACCCCCATGCCGACCACGGCGACGACGGCCTTTGGATCCCTCGCTTCACGCATCGCGGTCCCGTTCCCCGCGGATCCCCGAGAGGTCCGTCCCGGGCCCGAGAATCACGAGCTCGGGACAGACGATCCGTCCCCTTCCGCCGGGGGCCTTTCCGGAAAGTTCCCCGGCCGGGCTTCCCGCGCCGCCCGCGGCGCGGGTAAGCCCGGCCGGGTCTTCGTCGTCATCGCGTTCGCGTTCGCGCGGATCTTCGCGATTGTCGACTTTTTCGGCGCTCTTTCCGGAGCCGTTGTTTTTGTGGATTTTTTTGGCCGTTTGGCCTTTTCCCGCCTTCCCGGGAGGGGAGACGGGCGGGCGGCAGAGGAGGTCGGCCGCGAGTTTGGCCCCGGCGTCGACGGGAATGAGGCCCACGCCCTCGCTTTTGAAGAGGCCGGCCAAGGCGGCGTTCACCATGCCCCCGTCCCAGGGACCCCAGTTCAAAGACCTCACGACGCAGTCGGGTCGGGTTTCGGCCTCCTCGGCCGCGAGTTTGTTCAGGACCTCGTTCGCGGCGGCGTAGTCGGCCTGGCCCCTCCTCCCGAACCTCGCGGTGGAGGAGCTCATGAAGAGGATGAACTTAAGGGGCTCGTCCCGGAAGGCCTCGAGGAAAAGAGAGGCCAGCTCGGCCTTGGTGTTGAAGACCTCGCGGAAGTCTTCCCGGCTCTTTCCCCGGATGAGATGGTCGAGGATTATCCCCGCTCCGTGCACGAAGCCCTTCACCGGACCGTGTTCCTTTTTTATGAGCCTCGCCGCCTCCTCCGCCTTGGCCGGGTCCCGGAAATCCCCCGCGAGGTAGCGGACGGTCGAGCCGAGATTTTCGAGGGTCTCCAAAGTGCGGCGGAGATCTCTCGTGGCCAGGGTCAGCTCGGCCCCGGCCTTGAGGTCCGCGGGGGAGATGGAGGAGGAATCGCCCCCGGCGAAAAGGCGGATGGCCTCCCGGATTTCGGCGCCGTCCCGGGCCCGCTCGAGCCAGGGCGGCTCCGGGGGCCCCAGGGGGGTCCTTCCGAGGATCGCGAAATTGAGTTTCATCCTTCTCGCGAGTTCGATGAGGATCCTGGCCGTGACGCCTCTCCCCCCGCCCGTCGCGACCACGGTGTCGCCGGGTTCCAAAGGAAGTTCCAAGCGGGGCGGCTCCGATTTTCGCCCGGCCGGGGTTTCGATTCGAAGACCCTTTTCGCGTTCCCTTCCCGTTTCCGGGGGAATCTCCCCGGGCACGAGGCCGGGGGTGAAGAAGAGGTCGGCGGCGGGGATCCCGAGTTCGGTCGGCCCCGGGGCGAAGATCTTTTTCGCGACGCTCTCCTCGAGGCCCGGCATGGGGACCTCGTAGGACATGAGCGGGAGATCGATGACCCGGACGAAGGTCTCGGGACGTTCGAGGCAGGCGCATTTGAGAAGACCCGCGAGAGCGGCGGAGGCCCCGTTTCCCACGGAAAACTCCCCTCCCTTTTCCCCGGGAAGGCCGAAGTGACCCCCCATGAAGGTGACGCCGACGATCGACCCGGCTTTTTCCCCGAGCCTTTGCAGGGCGGAAAGCGCCTTGAGGACTATGGAGGGATCCCTGTCCGGACCGGGCCAGACCAACACCAGGGAGGCCGGGGAAAAACCCTCGGCCGCGGCCGCGAAATCGGTTCCCCAGGGAAGTCTCGCGACCTCCGCGCCCGCGGCCTCGAACCAGGAGGCCAGGCCCTGGGAGAGCTCGTCCTCCCCCACCACGCAGGCGGGGGAAAGGGACTTGGGATCGGGTCCCTCGGGGTCGTCGTCGCCGAAGAGGAAAGGAACGCTCACCACGGAAAAGACGCTCGGAAGGGACTCGGGTTCGGGGGCGGGGGCTTCGGCGCGTTCGACTTCGCCGATCCCGCCCGGGGCGTTCGTCGCCGCGTCCTCGGTTTCGGGGGTTTCGTCCGTCGGGTCGGTTCCCGCGGTCGTCTCCCCGAACCATTCCAGCCATTCGCCCAGGGTCCTCGCGGGGGTGAGGCCGCCCTTGGGGCGGTTGGGGTCGATGCCCAACTCTTCCGTGATGGCGGAGAGGATTTCCACCTTTCTTATGGAATCGAGTCCGAGGTCGCTCTCGAGGTCCATGCGGGGGTCGAGGCTCTCCCGGGGGTAGCCCGTTTCCTCGGAGAGAAGTCTTATGACGACCGAGTCCCGCCAATCCCGTCCGGGGGTCCCGGGGGCCGCGGACGCCTTTTCGGGCCGCGGTTTCGGAGGCGCGGAGCGGGGTTCGTCCGGCGCGGCGCGGGGTTCGTCCGGGGCGACCGGGGCGACCGAACCGTTGGAGCCGTTGAAACCGTCGAAAACCAAAGATTTTTCGAAGCCCGGGGAATCGTCCGGGCGTTCCGGGCGTCCCCGTTTCGCCTTGGGGCGGATCCCGTCGGCCCGGTCGCCCAGGGCCAGAAGGTCCCCCACGGTCCTCGCGGTCGAAAGGGCGGCGGGGTCGAGGGCGGGAAATTTTTCGGAGAGGGACGAGAGGATCTCGACCTTGTTTATGGAATCCAGACCCAGGTCGGATTCCAGATTCAATTCCGGGACGAGGGAACTCTCGGGGTAGCCGGTTTCCCGGGCCACGACGGAAAGGATTCGCGAGCTCGTTTTTTTCCCGGTTCCGAAGGCGTCGGAGAAGGGGGAAGAGCCGGGCTCGGGAAAGACCCGTTCGGGGCGCCCGTCTTTCGTTTTTTCCGCGGTCGCCCCGGAAACCGCGGCGAAAACGGTGGCCGCGGCCGCGGCCCGGGCACCCTTCCGCGAACCGTCGCCCGTCCCGTTTCGCGGGTCGGAACGATCCCCGCGAGGGGACTCCGGTTCCGAGGGAATAGCGAAATCGGAGTCGGCTTCTTCGTCCCGGGCGTCCCGGGCGTCCCGGTGCTCCCCGAGAACCGCGACGAGCTCGCCCAGGGTCCGGAAGTTTTGTTTCAGGGCCCCGCCCGCGGCGGGAAATACGTTCGCGACCTCGGAGAGGAGCTCCACCCTCTTGATGGAATCGAGGCCGAGGTCGTTTTCGAGGTCCATCCCGGGACTCAACGAATCCGGGGGATAGCCGGTCTCCCCGTGGACAACGTCCTTAAGGACGGTCCAGGGGTCGGGTTTTTCGGAGCGGGCCCTCGAGCTTTCTATGGCCTCGTCCAAAAGAGAGGGGGCGGCTGCCCGTCCGCCGTTTCCGGGACGAAGCCCCGGGGGCGCGGGAAGAACCCGCTCCCGGGAAGAAACGGTCGCGTCGCGTGCGTTCGCGGTTCCGGGCGCGCCCCGGCGGGGTCCCCGGGCGGGAAACGCGGGACGGGGGGTCGCGGGGGCTTCGGAACCGGCTCCGAAACCCGCTCCGAAACCCGCTCCGAAACCGGTTCCGGGGGATTCCCGGAAGGCCCTTTCGAGGTCCCGGAGTTTCAGGATGGTTTCTTCCTGGACGAGGGTCAGGTGCCGCAGGCGCTCTTCGATGACCTCAAGGCCGCGGACGGGTTCCTCGCCGCGGAGGGCGTCGGGACCCGGGTCGGGATCCGCCGCGTGACCCGCGGGGTGAAGCGCTTTGGCCGCGAGGTTGGGTCCGAGGTTCAAGCCGGCCGCGGCGGCGGGGGCTGAGCCTTCGTTTTCCGCGGGGAGCGTCGAGGGGCCCCCGGATCGGACCACCGGAAAACGGGTGGTCGCGGCGGAAGAGGATTCCCTGCCCTTTCCCGAAAAGCCCCGGGGGTCCGCGGGGCCGGTCTCGGGGGGAACGTAAGCGTTCGCGCCGGAGAGGAGCACGTGGTGGCCGCCGGGTTTGGGGGGCGGAAAAGTCGAGTAGGACCAGTTGCGGAAGGCCACGTTTTCCCCGGCCGAGGCGAGGAAGGCGAGGTTTTTCGCGAAGTCGAGGCAGGTCTTGGGGGCCGTTATTATCCTTCCCTCGGAACTCAAGGAAAGGGAACTCGCGAGGGGGTCGCCGGGAATTCCGGCGTAGAGGATCGCGGCGTCGGGGAAGGACTTCAAGAAGTCCCCCGGGGAGCCCGCTTCGGGGGCACCGGGAAAACGGGCCAGGTCAAGGGCGAGCACCTTTTTGATTTCGTCTTCGCTCCCGAAGGGATTTCCGTCGGAATTCGCGAGGAGCGGAAACTTGCCCTTTTCGGCGGGAGGGGAGAGGGGAAGACCCGCGAGGGCTTCGGAGAGGGCCTCCGTCGAGTTGGGGGGGAGGTTTCCGAGGGTCGCGACGAGTACCTTCAAAGGAAGCCAACCCGCTATGACGAGCGCGGCGAGAAGACCGGGTCCCCTTCCGGAGGTCTTGTCAATTTTCAAGCCGAAGAAGGAATAGAGCTCGTAGAGGGCTATGGAAAGGGCCGGTTTCAAAAAATAGCCGGTCTTCACGTCCCTGAGCTCCTTTAACCATTTGTCCCGGAGCTCCCGGGGGGCGAGGCGGGGGGGATAGAGCATCTGGCCCAGGGGGGTGCCCGCGTGGCCCTCGGAGAAGATGTCCAAGATCATCTGGAAATGGGGGAAATTCAAGGCGAGGTCTTTCGCGGTCCCGGGGGAAAGGTCGAAGGAGCCGGGCACGTGGTAGACGAGTTCCTTCCGGGGGGTTTTGGGTTTCTTTCCGAAGAAAACCCCGTCCGGAAGGGAGAAGATTTCGCTTTTGGAGGCGTGGGAGGAAAGAAGACCCGGGAGCGAGGCCAGAAATTCCCTCGCCCTTTCCGCGGGGAAGGCGAGAAAGAGTTTTTCCGGATCGTCCCGGTCAAAGGCCGAGAGATGGGAGCGGAAGAGATAGTCCGCGGCCTGGCTGAAATAGTCCGAGGCGTGTCCGTCGGGTTCGAGGGATTCCGAGGGAATGGAAAGATAGGCCTCTTCCGCGAGCTCCTCTATGTTTTTCAAGATGTCCCCGAGACTTTTTCCGGAAAAGGGCAGAAGATGCACCCCCGTCTCGAAGGGCATCTTTATTTCCCCCGCCTCCTCGAGGACGCAGTGGAAATCGCTTCCCCCGAACCCGAAGGCCGAAACCACGGCCCTCCTCGGGTGATCGCCCCGGGCGAGCCAGGGTCTGGCCTCGTCGTTCACGTAGAAGGGGCAGTCCGGATCCCGGAGGGGTTTTATGGGGGTCGAGACGTTCGCGGTGGGGGGGAGGACCTTGTGATGGAGGGCGAGAATCGCCTTTATGAGACCCGCGGCGCCAGCGGCCGCCTTGGTGTGGCCTATCTGGGACTTGACCGAACCCAGGGCGCACCACGGACCGACGGGACCGCCGGGACCCCGGGGACCCGCGGACGCGGGGGATCCCGCGGTTCCGGGGGAGGAGCCGTTGTCCCCGCCGCCGGAAGAGTTCGCCGCGTTCGTTCCGCGGGAAAGGGAGGGGACGCCCGCCCCGCCCTTTCCCGCTTCCCCGGTCCCGAGGAAGACCCCGGTCAGGGCGGAGAGTTCGGCGGCGTCGCCCACGGCGGTGCCGGTGCCGTGGGCCTCGACCAGTTCCACGGTTTCGGGGCCGAAGCTCACCTCCCGGAAGGCGTTCTCGAGGGCCCTCATCTGCCCCCGGGGACTGGGGGCGAAGATGGCGGTGCCCCTCCCGTCCGAGGCGGCGCCGGTGGCCCTTATGACCGCGTAGATCCGGTTGCGGTCCCTTATGGCGTCGGGGAGTCTTTTCAGGACGGCCACGCCCAGGCCCTCGCCCAGCATGGTGCCGTCCCCGGTCTCGTCGAAGGCCCGGCACTCGCCGGTTTTGGAGAGGGCCGGGGTCTTGGAAAAGCAGGTGAACATGAAGGGGTCGTTGAAGGTGTCCATGCCCCCCGTGACGACCAGGTCGGCCTTGCCGCTCCTGAGTTCGAGGATGGCCTGGGACACGGCCGCGAGGGAACTCGCGCAGGCGGCGTCGCAGACCATGTTGGTGCCGCCGAGGTTGAGTCTCGAGGCTATTCTTCCCGCGGTGACGTTGCCCAAGAGACCCGGGAAGGACTGCTCCTTCCAGGGGGCGAAGTTCGCGAGAAACCTTTCCACCACTTCCAACGCGATGTCCGGGGCCACCCCGGAATCGGCGAGCGCCTTTTTCAGTTGGGGATGGGAGAGCCTCGTCCCCAGGGTCACGACCATCTTCAGGGGGCCCGTGACCCCGAGAATCACGGAGGTCCTGGAATGGTCCGTTTTGTCCGGGGGATAGCCGGCGTCGGTCAGGGCCGCGTCGGCCACCAGAAGGCCCAAAAGCTGGGTGGAGTCAATGGACTCCATGTCCCTGGGGGAGATGCCGTATTTCAAGGGTTCGAAGGGGACCTTGGAGAGAAAGGCCCCTTTTTTGGCGTATATCTTGTCCCTGGCCTTGGGATCGGGGTCGTAGTAATCGCTCGCGACGAAACGGTCCGGCGGGATCTCGGTCAGGGTGTCCCGGCCGTTTTTTATGACCGACCAGAACCCCGCCACCCCGGGTCTTCCGGGAAAGAGGGCGCCCAGCCCTATGACGGCCGCGGCGGCGTTTTTCTCCTCCCGCGGGAGATCGAATTTCGGAAAGAAAGGAGCGCTCATGTAAACTCCGCGGGGACGCTTCGCGGCGCCCCGTAGCTTGTGATGGTCTTGACTTGTCCCGGCCCGTTCCGAAAAAAGGGCAATTCGCGGATTTTAGCGCCAATCGGGGATTTAATCAACGGAATCGCCGGGAATCGCCGGGAAACGCCCCCGCGGCTTTCCGGAAAGCTTCGGGGGGAAGCGTCGATTGACGGTGTCCGGGGATTGTCGGGGCTTTGTCCCCGGATTGTCCCGGACGGGAGTCCTCCCCCGGGGGAAGACCCCCTCGGGAGGGCCCCGATTGTTCCCGGAAATCCGAAACGGGCGAAGAGGGGGACGGGCGGGGACGGACGCCAAAAGGCGCGGACGGCGGGAAATCGCCCCGGGGGCGTTTCGGGATTTGTTTTCGGACGCGCGTCGGCGGCGGGGATCCGCCCGGACCCGGGAAATCGTCCCGGCGGGCGCGTCAAAGGGGAACGCGCGAAAAAAACCGTCCGGTCATTTTACCATTTTTGAACCCGCCGGGGAGGCTTTTTTTGACCTGACGCCGAAATCGGAGGGTTTCGCGGAGCCGCGACGCCCTTCGGGAAGGGGGATCGATGTCTTTATTTTAAGTGATGTTTCGATAAAATTACGCGAAAGCTTTTATTTCACGCGAACCCCCGTCCGGGAACGACCGGGAGCGGGGATCGGGCGGTTCGGAACGTCGGGAAGGCCGTCGGGGCGTCGGGATGCGGGGGACGCGGGGGACGTCGTTTGACGTTCGGGACGAGGGGGGGCGCCGGGGTCGCTTTATCGGAGCGGGAAAAGGCGCGCGAAAAGACGATCGGGATCCGAGTCCGGGGGAAAAGGCGTTTGAGGCGTTCCGCCGCGCGGCGCGACAATCGGCGGCGGGTCTTTCGTTGACGCGACATTCGCCGTCGTTTCCGTCAGAGGAAGGCCCGGCCGCGGAAGGTACGTCCGCGGAAGTTCCGGCCGCGACGGGACCTTCGCCCGCGTATTTCGCGAGGGGGCCTCGGAATGACGAAAGGCCGGGGGGACGGACGTCTCCGAAATTCATTCGTTCGCCGCGCGCGGCGGGAATCCCGCGAACGCCGACGATGACGGTCTCCAGGGGCCGTGGCGACCTTGCGTGACCCCGAATTTTTTGCGGGCCCGGGCTTTTTCCTTCGTTTTCGCCCGCCCCGTCCGGCCGGGGTTTCGGGACGATTTCGGACGGGATTTCGCGCCCTCGGGGCGGGGCCTTTCGGGGGGGCTCCCGCGCGAACGGGTGACGCGCGATTGCGACGTTCGCGCGGTTAAAATTACCGGATAGAAAAGGTTTGTCGTGTCCCGAAACCGCGCGCGCCGGGGATCCGGGCATTGTCCGAGAGGGTTTTTTTCGGGGTTTTTTCCGAGACCGCGTTCGGACGGAGCCGGGGCACCGGGCCGTTCCGTTTTTCGGGCGCCCTACCCGAATCCCGCCGATTCGGGAGGGTCCCCGGTTTTCCCCGAACCCGGT
>JAITKT010000036.1 GCA_031278225.1 Deltaproteobacteria bacterium | reverse complement strand
GAAAGGACGAAGGCGTTGAAGGACGAGAGGAAGAAAAACCTCTTTACCCGGGACCACTTGAAGGGGCGCTCGGTCGTCATGTTTTTCAGCAAGCCCTCCACGAGGACCAGGGTGAGTTTCGAGTGCGCGATAACCGAGCTCGGGGGCAGGCCCGTGGCCATGAACATGGGGGATTCCCAGTGGACGAGGGGGGAACCCCTCTCCCACACGGCGAGGGTTTTGTCCCGCTACGTCGCGGCCATCGTCATACGGCACACGAGGGAAGCGGATCTGGCGGAGCTCGCGAAATGGTCTTCCGTTCCCGTGGTGAACGCCCTGACGGACGAGAGGCATCCCTGCCAAGTCCTGGGGGACCTCTTCACCGTGACGGAGAATCTCGGGGGAAGAAAACTCGAGGAGCCGACCTTCTGCTGGATAGGGGACGGCCTCAACATGGCCAACACCTGGCTGGAGGCCGCGGCGGTTTTGGGTTTTCCCCTGAACCTCTCCTGCCCGGAAGGCTATCTCCCGGACCCGGAGATCTCGAAGAGGGCCATGGCCGACAACCCCCGGGTGAGGTTTTTCGACACCCCGGAAGAGGCGGCCAAAGGGGCCTTCGTCGTGACCACGGACGTCTTCGCCTCCATGGGTTTCGAGAAGGAACAGGAGAAAAGGATCAAGGACTTTCAAAACCACAGGGTCACCGCGGACATCATGAAACTCGCGGCCCCCGGGGCCATCTTTCTCCACTGCCTCCCCGCCCACCCGGGCCAGGAGGTGACGGAGGAGGTGCTCGAGAGTCCGGCGTCGGTGGTGTTCGACGAGGCGGAAAACAGACTCCACGCCCAGAAGGCCCTCCTGGAGCATCTGATTCCCGCGATTTGACGCGGGGGCCGTTCGGGGGCGGGCGCGGGGCCGGCCTTTCGGGAGTGACCCGCGACGGGGTTCTTTGACGCGGTTCATTGACGCGGTTCTTTGCCGGGGGTTTTTTGACGGGACGATTCGCGGCGGCCCCTCCCCGCCCCCCGGGGACGGTCGTTCGCGGTCGTTCGCGGGTGTTTTCGGTTTCGAACGCCGCCCCCGGGGCGGGCGGTTCCATCGCTTCCCCAAGCTCCTCGCGGGGGGGAATTTTTCGGGGGTGTTCCCCATGGTCCTGAAATCCGACTTTCTCGTGATGGGCTCTGGCATAGCGGGTCTTTCCTTCGCCCTCAAGGCCGCGGAACGGGGGACGGTGGCCATAGTCGCGAAAAACGCGGCCACCGACACCAACACCAACCTCGCCCAGGGGGGGATAGCCGCGGTCATGGGGACCGACGACCTCACGGAGTATCACGTGAGGGATACCCTGGAGGCGGGGGCCGGGCTGTGCCGGGAGGAAACGGTGAAGCTCGTCGTGGAGTCCGGGCCCAAGATGATAGAGGAACTGGAAGCCCTGGACGTTCCCTTCACTCGCCGGGCCGGGGACCCGTCCCTTCTGGAACTGGGGAGGGAAGGCGGACACAGCCGCAGGAGGATCATCCACGCCAAGGACATGACGGGGCAGGCCGTCCAGAAGGTTTTGGCGGAAAGGGCCATGGCCCACCCGAACATAGAGGTGCGGGAGTTTCACGCGGCCCTGGACCTGATACTCGAATCCGATTCGAGAGGGGGACCCCCGAGGGCCGGGGGAGCCTGGGTCTTGGACATAAAGACGGGGATCGTGAAGGCCTTTTTGGCCAAGCGCGTCATTTTGGCGACCGGGGGATCGGGAAAGGTGTATCTCTACACCACCAATCCCGACGGCGCGACGGGGGACGGTTTGGCCATCGGCAGGAGGGCCGGGGCCAAGGTCGCGAACATGGAATTCGTGCAGTTTCATCCCACCTGCCTCTATCATCCCTTGAGGACCAATTTTCTCATCTCCGAGGCCGTGAGGGGCGAGGGGGGAGTCCTCATAAACAAGGAGGGGGAGAGGATCATGCGGGACCACCCCCGGGGGGATCTGGCCTGCAGGGACGTGGTGGCCCTGACCATAGACGCGGAGATGAAACGCACGGGCCAGTCCAACATGTTTTTGGACATAACGGGCAAAGATCCGGACTTCACGCGGGAACGCTTCCCCAAGATCCACGACACCTGCCTCTCCCTGGGTCTCGACATAACCAAAGAACCCATCCCCGTGGTGCCCGCGGCCCATTACCAGTGCGGGGGTTTGCTCGTCGACATAGACGCCGCCACGAACGTCCCGGGTCTTTACGCCATAGGGGAAGTGGCCTGCACGGGCCTCCACGGGGCCAACAGGCTGGCCTCCAACTCCCTTCTGGAGGCCCTGGTCATGGCGGACAGGGCCGCCAAAAAGGCCGCCGCCGAAGTCCCGGGCCTCTCCTTCCCCAAGGTCGCGGAACCGGAGCTCTGGACCGCGGGAAGGCTGGGACGCGCCCCCGCGGAGGCGGTCCTCGTCACCCACAGCTGGGAAGAGATAAGAAGGTTCATGTGGAATTACGTGGGCCTCGTCCGCTCCGACCAGAGGCTCTCCATGGCCCGGAAGAGGCTCTCCCTCGTGATGACCGAGATTGACGAGTTTTTCCGCAACTTCGAGGTGGACGCCGACCTCGTGGAAGTGAGGAACATAGCCATAGTCGCGGACCTCATAATCCAATCCGCGATCTTGCGGAAAGAATCCCGGGGCCTCCATTACAGTCTCGACTGGCCGAACAGGGACGACGAACATTTCAAGAGAGACACGGTTCTGGAAAACCCCCTCCCCTCCGTCATTCCGGAAAGGGCCCCGGGATCGCCTTGAGAAGCCTCGGGCCCCGCGGGACCCGAAGGACGCGCCCCCCCGGGAAAAAAGCCGGACCCGCGGCCCGAAGGCGCGGTTGCCCCGGGACCCGGGGGATAAACTCGGGCGTTGCGATGATTCGATCGCGAACGCCGTTTTCCGGCTTTCCGGGGGTTTCGTCGAAACGGCCGCCCGGTTTTGGTTTTCGGGGATTGCCCCCCCGCGCGGAAACCGGAGCCGCGCGTCCGCCGCATTTTTAACGGCCGCGGGCGGTTTCCCCCCTTGGCCGGCGAAATGTTTTTCCGGTGTTTTGGCCGGGTTACGGGGGATTTCCCCAAGGCTCCCTCCTTGACCGTTTTCGTCCTTTTCCGGCTTTCCCGCGCGGTCGTTCGCGGCCGCGTTTCACGATTTTTCGCGGGCGGTTCGCTTTCGCGGGCCGTTGCCCGTTTCCCGGAAATTTGATATTTTCTTTGTCATGGACGTTCGTTCGCGGGCCCGGGGCGTCGGGTGACCTTTAAGTTTCCCTTGGTTTTCGACGCTTTTCGGGAGGGTTTTCCCGAAAGGGTTTTCCCGGGGGTTTTTCCGATTTTGTCCCCGGGGATTTCCGGGTTACCGCCATTTTTCGGCCTTCCCCCGCGAACCCCGCCCCGGCTTCCCCCGTTTCGCCGGGGTTTTCGGAAACCCTTCGCGTTCGCGCGCCCCGGGGTCGCGAAGGTTCGCGTCCGTTCTCGGCCGCTCGCGGCGGACCCGCGACCCGGAGATTTCGGAAAAAATTTCCCCTTGTTTTTTTCCTCACCACCCTCGCGAGGTTCTTTCATGGCGACGGACAAGAACAACGACAAGGGCAACGACCCGGCCGCGCGGACCCTTTCCGCCCCCGCGAAAAACGCGCCCCGGAACGCTCCCCCGAATGACGCGACTCCCGCGGCGGGGAGCGGTGATTCGGAAAAAGAGGCGAAAACCCGGGGGAAAACCAAAGACCCCGCGGGGGACGCGACCTCGAAAAACGCCCCGAACGGCGGTCCCCGCGACGCGAGACCGGGCGGAAGGGGAATCCCCGACGACGACCCC
Organism: Deltaproteobacteria bacterium; assembly: GCA_031278225.1. GTDB lineage: Bacteria > Desulfobacterota > Desulfarculia > Adiutricales > Adiutricaceae > JAITII01. The sequence continues at coordinate 2,601 of JAITKT010000036.1, read as the reverse complement.
GACGGGGATCGGAAGACCGGCGGGGGGGAAACCGAAGACGCGGAAACCCCGGGCCTCTTGGGAAGGCTCGGCCGTTCCCTCCTCGGGAAAGCCCAAGGGGTTTTCAAGGCCCTTCCCAAAAAACGCCTGATCGCCGCGGGACTCGCGGCGGTCCTGGTCGGGGCGGGCGCGGCGGCGGTTTACGAAACCTTCGTCGCGGGACCGAGGGAAAAATTGGAATTCGAGACGATCTTGACGAGGCTCTCGCCGCTCGTCCGGGCCGAGGAAAACTCGACGGGCGATCCCCCCAAAGGCTTTCCGGGACCGGCGGACGAGGACGACCCGGAGGAAACCATCCTTCTGAAGGAAGGGGCGGAGGCGTTTTTCAAAGAAGATTACGGAAAGGCCTCGGAGAGTTTTCGGGAACTGAACGACCTTCTTCCGGAGGAGAGCTTCAGAATACTTCCCCTGATGGGGGCCGCGAACCTCAGAAACATGAACTTCTCCCTGGCCCTCGAGTGTTTCGAAGAGGCCAAGGTCGCAAAACGTCCGGAGGATTTCCCCCCGGATCCGATCGCGGACACCGCGACGGATTTGGGAATGGCCTTGGCCCTCTTCAACATGGGGGACCTCGAAAACGCCCTTCCCCCGGCCAGGGCCGCCCACAACGCCAGAATCAAACTTTTGGGACACGGGAATCCCCAGACCCTCTCGGCCGCGAACATCCTGGCGGGGATCCTCATAGGCGTGGGTGACGGCCTGACGGCGGAAGCGATCCTGGAACCCGGCCTGCGCGCGGCCATGGACAAGGGCCTCACCACCAAGGACCCGGTCCTCGTGGCGAGCCTCAACATCCTGGCCCTCTCCCACGAGCTCAGGGGCTTCGGGGAACCCGAGGGACCCGACGACGAAGGGGACGTCCCCGGCCCGACCGCCGCGGGCTCCCCCGGCCCGGGAAACCCCGGAAAAGCGACGGACCCGGGGGAAGCGGAACTCTCCTCGCTCCTCTCGAGCTCCCCCGACCGGGAATGGGAATATTCGGGAAGACGCGCGACCGGAAAAGCCGGATCCGCGGGGCTTCAGGATACTGGCCCGGCGGTCGCGGGGTCCGGTTCCGGGCGAACGTCCGGCGGAATGTCCGGGGGAACGGGAACCGCCGACGCGACGGAAGCGACGGGAGCGGACGCTTCGGGGGCGTCGTCGGCCGGGGGAACGCCCTCGCCCGAACCCGATCCGGCCGTCGCGCGGGCGGAAAGATACCGGGAGCTCCTGGGATTTTACAACGAACTCGCGGGGGCCTTCCCGAGGTCACCCGTCCTGGCCCCGCTTCTCAGGGAGACGATAGCGACCCTCGCGAAGGACGCGGTCCCCGGCGCGGAGCCCTGCGCGGACCCGGGGGACGTCCCCGAGAGAAACGAACTCTGGACCCTCTGCGTTTCCCTCGCGGACTCGCTCATAGTGCTCGGGTCCTTCGAGGAGGGCTTCAAGGTCACACAGGAACTCATCGATTGGGAGGATTCGGGGGAAAGACCGGGGGCGCATCTGGTTTTCCGGAACGCCGCCTTCCAGAATCACGAGAGGGGAAGCGTTTCCGGGGCCGAGGAGTTTTTGGAGCTGGCCCTCGCGACTTTGGGGGAAAAGGAGGAGTTGGAGCCTTCGGACGTGGCCTTCATAATTTTGAGGACCGTGACCTTGGCCGACCTCATTCTTTCCCAGGGGAAAAACCCCCTCGAGGCGGAGATGGAGCTCACCTCCACCGTGACCTTTTTGGAGAGCAAGATCGGGAAAAACAAGCTGGAGAGCTATCCGGAAAGCCCCATGCTCTTCTGGTACCTGGCCCGGGTTTTGAGGGACGAGGGGAGGATCAGGGATTCCAGAAACGCTTTCAACAGGGCCCGAAAGGCGGCTTTGGCGGCCTCGCGGGAAAGACCGGAAAACAAGAGCGAAACCGACCGCCTGGTGGAACTCGTGGAATCGGACCGCAAATCCAAGAAAGGCCACCACCCCAATTTCCCCCTCTCCCCGAGGATTTTTTTCCAGGCGGAAAAACTTTATCAGGGCAAATACCCGAGACTCCCCTCCCCCCAGGTGATGAGACTGGAGCGGGCGGCCTTGCAAGCCCTGGGAAGGGGCGGGGATTTTCTCGAGAGGGTGGACTGGGCCATAGCCTTTTCGGAGAAGGAAAGCCCTCCCGGCTCCAACGACCATTTGAGGTACCGGGCCCTGAAGCTCAAGCATCTGGAGAGCCTCAAAGACTATCCCGCCTTTCAGAGGGAGCTTGACGAGACCCTCGCCTCGGCCGTTTTCGCGGACCCCGCGAGCGGGGCCGTCTTCGCCTCCCGCGCGAGGAGTTACGAGGCCCGGGTGAAGCTCGCCGCGGGTGACAGGGAAGGGGCCGCGGCTTCCTACCGGAACGCCTTGGCTCTTCTGGAGGGACATGACGCCCCCCGGGAGAAGGAAGCCATAGCCGGGGCCCTCCGGGACCTCGGCCCGACCCCGGGCTGAGGCGCGCGGCCGTTTTCCCGCTTCGCCCGCGCCGCCTTTGAAATTCCCGAACGACGCGTTTTTTTTCCCGGTGTGGTCCTTCAAACGAAGACGCGCCGCGACCGACGGATCCCCCCG
>JAITKT010000386.1 GCA_031278225.1 Deltaproteobacteria bacterium | reverse complement strand
ATCCCCGGGGATTCGAAAGGATCGCCCGCGGGAAAGCGTGGCGTCAAGAAACAAGCTTTACGGAACGCCGAAAAAGGCTTGCAAGGCCGGATTTGAGGTGATATATAAAAACCTCGCGCGACGGAAAACTCTTTTCGCCGGTGGTTTCATCAACCCATGGATGCCTTACGGCACCTTTTGACACGTTTTCACAGGAGAAAAGCCATGAACAAAGTTAAGTGGATTACTTTCGGCATAGGCGCGGTCGCGGGAATCGTCGTGAGCACTTTGGTCTCGGGACGCCCCTCCGTTTTCAGAAACGCCCTGACCTCGATTCTCGGTTACGGCATAAACGCCAAGCAGAAGGTCGAGAACCTCGCCGGGGTCGCGAAGGAAAACCTGACCGACATCGTGGCCGAAGGCGACCAGAAGGCCCAGGACCTTCAGGCCGGGCAAACCGACGGACGGGAGGGATGAGCTAAACCCATGAACGGTCTCGTAATTTCCGATCTGCGGGGGAGGTTGAGAATCAGGGTAAACCCGCGGGATCTGTCGACGGAGGACTTCGAACGGCTGGCCGCGAACCTGATGAAGCAGGGCGAGGTGCGCTTCGTCACCTACAGCAGGGTCACGGGCGGCGTTCTGGTCCTCTATGACGACACCCCCGGGAGAAGGCTCTACGTCCTGAGAGTCATACGAAATTTTCAAAACAAAGGATTCCACCCGCTCTCGGTCTTCGAAGAAAAGGTCAAAAACGTGGGGGAGGAGGCTCCCCTGCCCTACAATCCAATTTGGACGACCCTCGTGAAGAGGGTTCTCGTCCCCTGGCCCGCGAGGATGGCAATCACCGCGATCAAGGCCGTCCCCTACCTCTTCGAGGGCCTGAAACGCCTTCTCTGGAAGGGCAGCCTGTCCGTGGAGGTCCTGGACGCCGTGGCCCTCTCCGTCTGCTTTTTGAGACGGGACTTCAAGTCGGCCGGGACCCTCCTCTTCTTCTTCGCCCTGTCGAACTACCTCGAGGCCTGGACCAGGAAGCGCAGCCTGGCGGTCCTCTTCCACAGCCTGAAGGGCCCGGAGGAGATGGTCTGGGTGAAGGGACCGGACGGGAAGAGGACGCAGGTGGCCGAGTCCGCCCTCAGGGTGGGAAGCGAGGTCATCATCCAGGCCGGCGGCCTCATCCCGGTGGACGGGGTCGTGTCCGAGGGGGAGGCCATGGTGAACCAGGCGACCATGACCGGAGAGCCCCTCCCGGTTCGCAAGACGAACGGCGGGTCGGTCTTCGCCGGAACGGCCGTGGAGGAGGGGGAGATATCGGTCGTCGCCTCCAAGGTGGGCGGGGACACGAGGATCCGCTCCATCATCGAGTACATCAAGGAATCCGAGGCCTCCAAGTCCGGGATGCAGGGCAGGGCCGAGAGGATGGCGGACGCCATCGTCCCCTACAACTTCCTCCTCGCGATCGCCACCTACCTCGTCTCGGGAAGCCTGTACAAGGCCGGGAACGCCCTTTTGGTCGACTATTCCTGCGCCATTCGCCTCTCCACCCCCATAGCCGTCCTTTCGGCCATGAGGGAGGGGAACGAGTCGGGCATCCTCGTCAAGGGCGGCCGTTATCTGGAGGAGCTGGCCGGGGCCGACACCTGCGTCTTCGACAAGACGGGGACCCTGACCGAGGCCAAGCCCCAGGTCTCCGAGGTGATTCCCTTCCCGCCCTTCAACCGCGAAGAGGCGCTCAGGCTCGCCGCCTGCCTCGAGGAACACTTCCCCCACCCGGTGGGGAGGGCCGTCGTGAACGCCGCCAAGGCCGAGGGCCTGAGCCACGAGGAAGAGCACACCAAGGTCGACTACGTGGTCGCCCACGGGATCTCCTCTTCCTGGAGGGGAAAGAAGGTGCTCCTGGGGAGCCATCACTTCCTCTTCGAGGACGAAAAGATCCCGATCCCGGCGAAAGCCAAGGCGATCATGGCGGAAGTCGCCAAAAGCGGGGAGAGCATGATCTTCCTCGCGGTGGAGGGAAAACTGGCCTCGATAATCGTCATAAGCGACAAGATCCGCTACAAGGCCCGGGAAACCCTGAGCGCCCTGAAGGAGCTGGGAATCGCGAAAACCGTGATGCTCACGGGGGACCTCGCCTCGACCGCGAAAAACGTGGCGGAAAAGCTGGGGTTCGACGAATTCCGGGCCGAACTTTTGCCCGACGACAAGGCCGGATTTCTCGCCAAATTTTCCGGCGAAGGTGATAAAATAATGATGGTGGGCGACGGTCTGAACGACTCCGCCGCGCTCTCGATGGCCCGCGTGGGCGTGGCCCTTTCGGACGGATCGGCCCTGGCCAAGGACGTCGCGAACGTGCAGCTCTTAAACGGCCGCCTGGACGCCCTTCCCGTGGCGAGACTTCTCTCGGTGAGGGCCATGAAAAGGATTCACGAAAACTATTGGCTCATAGTCCTCTTCAACAGTTTCTTTTTGGGTCTGGGGCTTTTCGGGTTGGCCGGACCCGGACTCGTTTCCATGCTGCACAACGGAACGACCATTCTCGTGGCCGCGAGGGCCACCAAAAGTTTCCTTTCGCCCGCGGAAAGGCTCCCGCCGAAACCGGCGGACAATTGAAAAACCAAGGTCAGGAGGTTTGACACTTGATAGTCAGTTCAATCAAAGGGAGAGTGAGGCTCCGCTCCGACAGGTTCAAAAATCCCTCCCTTTCCCTGGAGGACGCGAAAAGTTGCCCCGGGGTGACGCGGGTGGTCCACACCCCCGCCACGGGTTCCGTCCTCATCAATTATGACCCCGAAGTCCTCGGCCCCGAAAAAGCGAGGGAAATGCTCGCGGGGCTCGACCCCTCGACCCTCGAAGGCCGGGGCGAGGCGGTTCGGGACGCGAAGGACCGCGAAAGCCCGTTCGCGAAGGGTTTCGGTCTTTTCGGCCGCGTCCTCGGGGACTCCCCGCGGAACGACGCCGTCGGCCTGACCTTCACGCTGCTCTCTTTGGTCGTTTCCGGATTCATGGGCACCAAAAAGTTCCACGTCATGTTGGGTCTCTTCTTCGTGGAACTCGTCGTCAAACACGTTTGGCGTTACCGGGGCCGCCTGACCCCCCCCAAAGATTCCGTTTTGGGGGACTTCCTCCGGCCCGGGCACCGCAAGGGCGGGAAAACCCCCGTTCGCGGAGGCGGAGACCCGCCCCAGGAACTCGCCTGAGCCGGATCCCGGCTTTTTTCCGGCGCCGAAAGCGCCCTTTCCGATACCGGCCCCGTCCCTTCCTAAGAGGGGCGGGGTTTTTTCTTTCCCGAAATCGGCCGCCACCCGACGCCCGCTCAAGTCGCCGTCAGGTGACGGAGGAGTTCCCAAGTCCTCTCGGCCTCGGAGGGGTCCCGGGCGTGTATCGAATAAACCACCCCGTCGGAAGGTATTTTTTTCGCGAGTTCGACGGCCTGTTCCGGAAGCATGAATCTCAGAATGAGTTTCTTCCCGCTCTCGAGAACCGAGTTCGCGAACCTCGCGGTCTCCGCGGATCCGTAGTCTTTGGGTCCCATCCCGGTGTCGTCCCCGGGAAGGTCCGGGGGATTCCACTCCAGGGCGCGGATGAATTCGCTTCCGAGTATCCCGGGCAGGAGGCGCGCGTGTCCGACGGGGTCGAGATTGAAGACGATTCTCTCCAAAAGGGTCGCCTGCCTTTCCACGGTGGGGAGCACGAACTCCCCGAAATGGGCGGGCGATATCATGACCGAGCTTTCGCTCATGACCTTTCCGTAATGCCCCCGGAAGACCATCTGATTGAAGGCCGAGACGGGACTCTTCGGGCCGCCCATGAGTTCGCGGCAACGCCGGTAGTACTCCAAATAGCCCTCGGTCACGCGGGCGAGGGCATTCCTCATGCCCCCGGGATTTTTGCGCATGTCCTTCAAGGCCCGTTCCTTGGGCATGAGCGAAAAGAGGACGTCTAAGTTGGAACCGATGTCGGTCATCCCCAAAACGAAACGCCCTTTGGAAATTTCCCCGAGCTTTCGTATGGTGTCCGAGACGGCCCGGAAAAGGCGTCCGTCAAAATCCAAGGGCAGGAGGGGGATCTCCCGGATGTCCGTCGCGGGGGGAGAGTCGTCAAACCATATGGTTTCCTCGTCCAAACGGTACGAGGGTGAAAACAGGCCCGCGAGGTTCCCGCTCCCGAAATTGAGGTAGGCCGAGGGAACGGCGTCCCCCGCGTAATGCCTCCCCGATATGTCATGGACGAGCTCCCGGGCCCTGTAATCGGAGTCGAACCACCTGGACTCGAGACTCCCCGGTCTCGCGGGGGGCTCGGGGGCAATCGCGGCGGGAAGCGGCGAACGGATGATGAAATACGCCCCCTCCCCTTTCAGCTTGGGTCCGAAAAAGGCCCCATGGCGGTCGAGACGGCGCTCCAATTCGCGGTCCGAAAGCCGGGGATGGTATTCGATTGTGTTTTCGCCGCGTATTCCCATGACCTCGCCCGTCTCCCGGAACCCGCGGGAAAAGTTACCCGATGACGATCCGGCGCGAATGACCGGGTCGGGTTTTCCCGCGAATCCCACATCCGACATTTTATCCCCTTTTTTGGCGGAATCAATCTTTTTCTTCGCCCCGAAAACGCCTCCTTTCCGGGGTACGCGAAGACGATCCGCCCCGCGCGACGCGGCAGGCGAAAATCAAACCCGTTCGCGGCGACGTATCGCCTGCCCGAAATTTTTCGCGCCGCGGCTTTTTCCGGGCGTCCCCGCCGCGAAACCGCGAAAAACCCCCGACGCTTCGCCCGGGGAAACGCGAAACCGAAGGCGCGCGAAGACCCGGAGTTTATTTTAAGATTGTTCGACCGCGGATCGGATTTCCCCGTCGGCCGCGAGCCGCCGCGTTTTCCTTCGCGACAAAACGGCTTTCGCGGACGCTCCCCCGGGGATTTCGCGAAACAACGGAATTATCCATATATACGCGAATCTTCCGATTGATCCACCACATGTGCCCTCTTCGGTCAAAAGCGCGACAACCCCTCCCGGGGCGGGTTCGGGCGCGGCCCCGGTTTTCGGCGCGATTGGCCGCGTCGCCCGCGACTTTTCCCGCGCCGGGCGCTCCCGCGACATTGTCGCGCCGGGCGCGCGCGGGGCCCGGAACGGAGTCTTTTATTGTCAAGACATTTGTGCTTAAATAAAGAACACCGATTGAGGCCGCCCCGGGGGCGAAACCGTTTGACGGCCTTGACCCCGAATTGTCCCGAATCGTTCCGGGCAGCGCCGAAACGGTCCCGGAATCGCGCCGAATCCCGGTCGAAAAGGGCCGTGCCGCCCCGCGAACGGCGGGGAGCGATCTTTTTCGCGAGGCCCCCGGGAGCGCGCGGAAAACACCCTTCCCGTCCCCTTCGAATTTCGGCTTTTTTCGGCCCCTCGGTTTTCATGTTTCCGACTTTGGCCCGCGTCCTTGGCCTTTCGCCTCAAACCGACAAAAAATTTTTCGCGAATTCAATCAATCGCCGCGTTTTCGAAAAGCTTCGCGATTGGCGACGCGTTCAAGACAAAAACGATTTGGAAGCCTTTTCATGAAAAAACATCTGACAGTCATTTTGGCCGTTTTCGTTTCCGTGACGTTTTTTTCCTGCCGCGGCGGCGGGGAACGACCGGTGGAGCCGGCGGACGGGATAACCGTCGTCTTCGTCCCCAAGGTCACGGGGAACTCTTTTTTCGAGGTCGCGAACCAGGGCGCCCAAGAATATGGAGCCCGCCACGGATTTAAGGTAGACTATCGGGGCAGCCCGGTGGCCGAGGTGGCGGAGCAGAGAAAGATCGTCGAAGACGCCATAAAAAACAAGATCCGGGCTTTGTCCATATCCTCCCTGGATTCCACGGCTTTGAACGAGGTCCTGAAAAGGGCCAAAAACGCCGGGATGAAGATCACGACCTGGGATTCGGACGTGGCGGGGGATTCCCGCTACATCATGATCTCCCAGGGGACCCCGGCTCAGCTGGGGAGGATGCTCGTGGAGATGGGGGCGAAAAGCCTCGAAAAGAGGGGAAAGCACCCGGTCACGAATCCGATCAAGTACGCCTGGCACTACTCCCAGGCCATGGTCGCGGATCAAAACTCCTGGAGGGACGCCGGGGAAGAGTACATCAAGACCAACTATCCCAACTGGGAAAACGTCCATCCCGACAACTATTACAGCTTCCAGGACCCCGAAAAGGCCCTGGAGGTCGGACGTCAAATACTCGCGGAAAACCCGGACATCGACCTCATCATTCTGAACGACTCCACCTCCCTTCCGGCTCAGGCCAAGGTGTTGAAAGAATTGGGAAAAACCTCGGAAGATCTGACGATTACGGGTTTTTCCCCTCCCAACGCCATGCGCGAATACGCGAAAGAAGGCATAATAGACAGATGGGGACTCTGGGACTGCAAGGTCCAGGGAGCCCTCGCCACCTACATTTCCTACTATCTGGCCTCGGGGAACCAACTGAACGTGGGCCAGATGATTGACATTCCGGACGTGGGTCTCGTCGAAATCATGCCCAACACCGTTCTCGACCCCGACGCCTACACCGCCCCCGACTCGGGAGTCATACTCCTCCCAAAAAGAACGGAATTCACCCTGGAGAACGTGGATGATTACGATTTTTGACGCGCTTCCGGTTTTTCCGGAAGACCGGCCCGCCGGCCTCGGGGACCGGGCCAACGGGACGGGATTGTCCGGGGCGGGATCGTCCGGGGCGGGATCGTCCGGGGCGGGATCGGCCGGGAAAGCCGCCCGGGCCTTATGCGTCTTCGTCTTTCTTCTCGGGGCGGTTTTGACCTCCTCCTGTTCCGGATCCAAAAACGAGCTCAAGGACGGCTATTTCACCGCCGAGGCCATGGACTACGACGCGGGCGGCTGGAAGGACTACCTCACCGTCTACGTGAACAACGGCAAAATCACCATCGTCGAGTTCGACGCCAAGAACAAGAGCGGGTTCAGGCGCTCCTGGGACATGGACTATCTTTTGGACTGGCAATCGGCGAACGGGGTGAATCTCGCGAATTACGTCATCGCCTATCAAAAGTCGCTCGTCACCCTCCAGAATCCCAAATCCGTCAATCCCGTCCCCGGGAGCGGGGAACTCCACCGGGTCTTCACGGCCTTGGCCGAAAAGGCCATCGCCCGGGCGAGGGAGGGGAAAAGCGACGTGGGATACGTGAAACTCCCGCAAAACGATTTCGCGCCCGCGGCGTCGGACCGGTCCGGCGAAAAACCGAAAGTTTGAAGCGCCCGAGGTCATGAACAAAAAAACCCCGGAAAAGGCTCCCAAAAGCATAGCCACGAGGATCTTGATCGTGACCATTTTCGTGGTCATGATCCTCACGACCGGGCTCGTCCTCATCATGACCTATTTCATAAATTCCCTGACCGAAAACATCCTCTTGAACGTCCTTCAGCCCATGAGCAAGAGCGCCTCCCAGAACCTCGAGTCCAAGCTGAGGACCTTGGTCGATCGTCTTTACATCATCCGCAACAACAGCATCCTCTCCAGCACTTCGGTCTCCACCAGCGGGAAAAAGAAGATAATCGACAGGACGGTCAATTCCCTCGACTACCTCTGGCTCGGGCTTTACGACAGCGACGGGATCCTCATCACGGGGAGCACGGGAGCCCCCTACCGTCTGGCGAGCAAAAAGATCTGGGGCCTTTTGACGGAGACCGCGAACGTGGTCATAGACGACACCGCGGTCGGGGACAACGGACTCGAAATAGCCATGGGCATTCCCATCTGGAGCACGGAGCAGCTGTCCAGAAAGGTTTCCCCGGCCTACCACCTGGTGGGGAGCTATTCCTACGAATTCATTTCCGAGCTCATCTCCAACCTCAACATCGGACCCAACGGCACGGCCTTCATAATAAACGGCGAGGGGCAGTTCATGGCCCACCGCACCCAGGGCCTCGTGTTCAGCCACCAGAACATCGACGAATACCTGGGGGGCTCCAAGGCGGCCCGGGACGCGATCCAGCTCATGATTGACGGGGCCACGGGCTCGGGGGAACTGGGCACGCCCCAGGGGAACATGTTCATAAGTTACGCCCCGGTCAGGGGCACCACCTGGACCCTCGGGGTGCTCGTCGCCAAAAACGATTTTCTCGCCGCGGTGCACCGGGCCGACGCCATAAGTTTCGTCATAAGCGTCATTTTCATCATAATATTCGCTTGGCTCTATCGCCTTCTGTTGCGGGGGATCATAACCCAGCCCCTGCAGACCCTGACGGAAAACGCCCAAGGGCTCGCCAGCGGAAACTTCATGGACGCGGAGCTCCTCCCCCTGAAAAAGAGGACCGACGAGGTGGGGAGGCTCGCCAACGCCTATCTCGCCATGAGCGAGTCCATAAGGGACGTCTTGAACGACATAAGCGAGCTCACGAGGGCCGCGAGCGCGGGCGCCCTCCACCACCGCACCGACCCGGGTCAGTTCGAGGGGGACTACAACCGCATAGTCTCCTCGATAAACCGGACCATGGACATCATCTGCTTCCATCTGGACTCCATTCCCAACGCCATGGCGCTCTTCAACCTCGAAAAAGAGCCCGTCTATTTGAACGTCGCCATGAAAATGCTCCTCGAAATCCACTATCTGAACGAGGAAAAGGAGCTCTTCAACACCCTTTTGGAGCAGGGCATCGCGAACCCGGAGGAGATCCCCCCCGAAATCACCCACCTCTTCGGCCCGGACGGCATAACCGGCGAGACCTTTCAGATGGAGCTCCGTTTCAGGGAGGAACACGGGAGCCACACCTTTTACACCATGCAGTTGAAAAGGGCGGGAGAGGCCGGGGGTAAAAACCTGACCGACGTCTGCATCATCATGATCCTCTCCGACGTCACCCCTTTGACCCAGGCCTTAAACGAGGCCAAGAGCGCCTCCAAGGCCAAAAGCGAGTTCCTGGCGAACATGAGTCACGAGATAAGGACCCCCATGAACGCCATCATCGGGCTCACCCACCTCCTTTTGCAGACGAACCTGAACGAACAGCAGCAGGAATACACGGACAACGCCCACAGGTCCGCCCAGGCCTTATTGGGGATAATCAACGACATTTTGGACTTCTCCAAGGTGGAGGCGGGGAAACTGAATCTCGAGACCATACCCTTCTCCCTTTCCAAGGTCCTGGAAGACATAGAGGTGATGTTCAAGGAGAGGATAGACAAGACCGGCATAGACCTCGTCATAAACCTCCCCGGGGACATCCCGGATCGTTTCATGGGCGATCCCCTGAGACTGAGTCAGGTCTTCATAAACATCGTGGGGAACTCCTTCAAGTTCACGAAAAAGGGCTCCATCACCATAACCACCTCCCTCGGGAAGCTCGAGGACGACGCGGCGACCATGCTCTTTTCGGTGAAAGACACGGGCATAGGCATGTCCCCCGAGCAGACGGGCAAGCTCTTCAAGGCCTTCACCCAGGCCGACACCTCCATCACCCGCCAGTACGGCGGGACCGGTTTGGGCCTCACCATCACCAAACGCCTGGTGGAGATGATGAAGGGCGCGATAACCATAGAGTCCGAGGAAAACCTGGGCACCATCGTGTCCTTCACCTGCCTCTTCCCGGTGGACCTCGAGGAAGAGAAGAAGAGAAAACTCTCGCTTTCGGCCCCCAAGACCGACGGGGCGAAGAAGCCCAGGAGACCCAAACCCGTGAAGGACGCGGCCCTTTTGGGGCACAGGATTCTCCTCGTGGAGGACAACGACGTGAACGTCCTGGTCGCCCGCTCCCTCATGCAGAAGATGGGACTCGAGGTGACGGTGGCCGAAAACGGGGAGGTCGCCATAAAGAAACTGGACGAGGCCTTTCTGGAAAGGCCGGGAGCCCCCTTCGACGTGGTCCTCATGGACCTCCAGATGCCCGTGATGGACGGCTTCGAGGCCACGAGGCGCATCAGGGCCAGACCCGAATACAAAAACCTCCCCATCATCGCCATGACCGCCCACGCCTTCGCCGAGGAAAGGGACAAGTGCTTCGCCATCGGCATGAACGGCCACCTCGCCAAACCCATAGACGTGGGCCTTCTCACCCAAACCCTCAAGAATTTCATCCTGGAGGGCGAGGCCGGCTCCGTCGGGGATCCCCAAAACACCTCCGCGCGCCGATGAAGCCGCGGGGCGTTCCCGGAAACGACCGACTTCCGGAGCCGCGAAAAAGCCCCCGAAAAAAATTTCCGGGGAAGACGAACCGTAAATCGTCTTCCGGCGTCGCCGAAAAACGTTTCGCGCGACGAAAAAGTCAACTTGAAATACCCCCCGCGTCGCGGCCCCTCCCCGACGCCCCGACAAGGAAGGATCCCGCGTCCCCGCGCCCCCGCCGGGTCGCGGGTTTTTTCGCGCCCGAAATCGGGGGGCCGGCCCGGCCTTTTCGGGGCACACCCGAAAAACATCCGAAATTTTACGTTTCCCTTACGAAAAGACGCGGTCGCGTTTAACGAACCCTTGCCATAATCGTCTTGTCAGACAGGTCGCATCGGTTTTCGGTCGGAAAACCGGCCCCGCGGCGTCCGCTCCCGGACGTCAAGGGGGGAAAGACCGGGGGGTCCCGTCGGGGGACGCGATGAAAACAAAAACGCGCGGTTACAAAAAAATGTCCGGTTGCGAATTCGTGAGGGATTCGCTTCGCCTGTACGTCACCCGAAGGGATTTGCGGGAAGGCGACCGTCTGCCCTCGGAAATCGCCCTCGCGAAGGAATTCGGGGTGAGCCGGACGGTGCTTCGGGAAACCTACAGGCTTTTGGAGCGCGACGGATACATCGTCGTCAAGGGGGGAGCGGGGACTTTTCTGGCCGAAAACCATTCGATGGTGAAAACCGCTCTGAACGTTCTGAGCGGCACGGGAGCGCTCATCAGGGAGGCGGGGTTCGAGGCGGGCTCGGAAATAATGGGCGTCGAACGCCGGCCGATCGGACGGGAATGGGGAAACGCCTTGGGAGTGGACGAAAACGAACCCGCGATCGTGATGAGGCGCGCGAGGAAAGCGGACGGCATCGTCATCGCCCTCGCCTGGAACGCGTTCCCGGAAAGACTCGTCGGAGACTCGTTCGAAAACGGCATCGCCGGGGATTCGATTTTTCAACATCTCGAAACGAAGCGCGGAATAAGAATCGCCTCCGCCCTCGCCTCGGTGCGCGCGTTGCGGACGGACGATCCCCGGGACGACCTCGCGAAAGAAATTTTGGGGGAATCGGCCCTTCTTTTGAAACGTTCGCACTTCGACGACAAGGGAAGCCCCGTCTTTCATTCCCTGGACTACATTCGCACGGACCTCGTGGAGTTGACGATTCGTCAGGAAAGAGACATTTACCGGTAAATTCCAAACCGCAAAACCAAACGCCGAAACCGGACGCGCGAGGCCGCGGAACCGGTTCCGCCGGGAAATCGACATATCTTTTGACACGATTGGAGAGTGGGACATGTTAAAAAAATCAAAGGCAATGTTCGCGACCGTCGCGGCCGCGTTGGCGTTCTTCATCATCGCGACCGGCGACTCGGGGGCCGCCCCGGCGAAGGGCTCGGGGAAGGTGGTGGTGTACGCCGCCTTGAACGAAAACGACATGGTGGAGCTCAAGAAGAAATTCAAGGAAGACACCGGAATCGATCTGGAATACATGGTGTTTTCGGCGGGCGAGGGAAGCGCCAGGGTTCTCGCCGAGGCGAAAGCGCCCCAAGCCGACGTCTTCGTCGGGGGCTCGGTGGAGGTTTACGCTCCGCTCAAGGACGCGGGCGTCTTGGAAAAGTACGTCTCCCCGAACGCCAAGGACATTCCGGCGGAATACCGGGACCCCGACGGGTACTTTCAGGGTTGGTACATGGGTGTCCAAAGCCTCATTTACAACCGGGACCGTTTCGGGGAAGAAATTGCCCCGAAAGGCGTGAACCCCCCGAAAACCCCGGACGATCTGCTTAATCCGGTCTACAGGGAACTCCTCGTGGGCTCCAATCCGGCCACGGCCGGGGGCGGCTACATTTTCGTCGCGAATCAAATTTTCACCCGCGGGGAAAAAGGCGCCTGGGAATTCATCGAAAAATTGAACGAAAACATTCACCACTACACCAAAGGAGCGGGCGACGTCATAAGCCTCGTGGCCGCGGGAGAGTTCGTGGCGAGTTACGCGTGGGCGCACGACAGTTTCAGCTCCGTGAAACAGGGCTATCCCCTGGAAATAGTGATACCCGACAAGACCGCCTTCGAAGTGGGGGCGGCCGCGCTGATAAAGGGAGGCGCCAATCCGGGGAACGCCAAAATCTTCATGGACTGGATTTTGACGAAAGAAATCGGACAACTGAACACCGACCTTTCCAACCGCTATTCG